>NZ_JAJCHL010000047.1:0-27443 GCF_020554505.1 Caldibacillus sp. 210928-DFI.2.18 | reverse complement strand
TTCCCTATTTTTTTGACATTATCCATTTTGAAAAGTTAACCAATCAAAATTTAATCGATCACATTGAAAAGAACGGAAAGGTACTATATGTACGAAATGAAGTAAGTAAGTAAAGATGTAAATGATAAGACGACAAATAGTTTTTTTGTATCAGGAGAAGAAATTGGTACATTTGAAAAAAACATTAAAATGAATGGTTGAAAATTCACAACAGGATATAAAAGATCAGAATGTCCATTCTAAGGATAAAGTAATTAAAAAAACGTGGTGAAATTTAATAATTGTGAAGTGGTTCATAAGGGGTGAAATAATTGACGTCAAATTTTCATTTTTTAAAAGATAAGCCGCAATACCGGGCCTTTTCGAAAGCATGTTTTGAGGCAGAGAAGGGGTTAGTTGTTAGCCCGGCTGTCAGTGCGATTCAGTCCCGGCGTGCGTTGGAGCTAGCGGTAAAGTGGGTGTATAGTTTTGACAGTGCGGTAAAAGTGCCATACCAAGATAATCTTTCTAGTCTCATTCACGATCCGAATTTTTTAGGCATTATTGATGAAGACTTATTGCCGCTCATGAAGTATGTCGTAAAGCTCGGCAATCAAGCAGTCCATACGAATGCACCGGTTACCCGGGATGAAGCGGTTTTGTCGCTTCATCATCTGTTCCAATTTATTGCCTGGATTGACTATTGCTACTCCGATGAATTTACGGCCGGTGAATTTGATGAATCCTTGCTCCCGGTTGGAGAAGAAAAACCGGTACGCCCAAAAGAATTACAAGATTTATATGAACAATTAAGTGCTAAAGACCGAAAACTGGAAGAAATTATTAAAGAAAATGAACATCTTCGTAAAAGAGTAACGGAAAAACGGGAACGCAATACAGAAGACTATCATTTCCAAGTGGATGAGTTAGATGAATTTGAAACAAGGCTGAAATATATTGATTTAGACTTGAAATTAGCAGGTTGGGAGTTTCATAAAGATATCGTTCGCGAATATCCGGTTGTTGGCATGCCAAACAATGAAGGGAAGGGTTTTGTCGACTATGTATTATTTGGTGATAATGGAAAACCGCTTGCTGTCGTGGAGGCAAAAAGAACCTCAAAAGATCCGAAAATAGGCCGGCAACAAGCAAAATTGTATGCGGATTGTATTGAAAAAATGTCCGGTACTCGCCCTGTGATTTTTTACACAAATGGCTTTGAAACGTATATTTGGCATGATCCTTATCCGCCAAGGAAAGTATCCGGTTTCTACAATAAAGAAGAACTAAGCCTGTTAATGGAACGGCGCCAAATGAAACATCCACTAACAAATATCGAAATTAATGACAACATCAGTAATCGTTACTATCAAAAAGAGGCGATTTTAGCGGTTTGTGACGCATTAAGTCGAAACCAAAGAAAAGCGCTCCTTGTAATGGCGACAGGAAGCGGAAAAACAAGAACAGCCATATCCATTGTCGATGTCCTGACACGCCGTAATTGGGTAAAAAATATCCTGTTTTTGGCAGACCGAAAAACATTACTGAATCAGGCATACAGAAGTTTTAACAACTTACTCCCGAGTTTAACCTTATGCAATCTACTTGATAACAAGGATAACCCGGAAGAAAGCCGGATGGTCTTCTCAACTTATCCGACAATGATGAATGCAATTGACGATGCAAAAAGAAAAGACGGGAAAAAATTGTTTACAGTCGGTCATTTTGATCTGATTATTATTGACGAGTCGCACCGTAGCATTTATAAAAAATATCGCAGTATTTTCGATTACTTTGACGGGATTTTACTCGGTTTAACGGCAACCCCGAAAGATGAAATTGATAAAAATACGTATGAAGTATTTGGAATGGAAAATGGGGTTCCGACGTTCGCTTATGAATTGGATCAAGCTGTGAAAGACGGCTATTTAGTTGATTATCGAACTATTGAAACAAAGACTAAGTTTTTGGAAGAGGGCATTCATTATGATGATTTGTCCGAAGAAGAAAAGGAAAAATATGAAGAAACCTTTGATGATGACGATTTCAGAGAAGATATAGACAGTTCTGCTTTAAATGAATGGCTGTTTAACGACCATACGATCGATATGGTTCTGCAAGACTTGATGGAAAAAGGTATCAAGGTAGAAGGCGGCGACAAGTTAGGTAAAACAATTATTTTTGCGAAGAACCATATCCATGCTGAAAGAATTGTCAAACGATTTGATGCATTATTTCCTGAATATAAAGGGGATTTTGCCAGAGTCATCGATTATAGTGTTAAATATGTTCAAACATTAATAGACGATTTTTCAGAAAGAAACAAGCTACCGCAAATTGCTGTTTCCGTCGATATGCTTGATACCGGAGTGGACATTCCGGAAGTTGTAAATCTCGTATTTTTTAAAAAGGTTCGGTCAAAATCAAAGTTTTGGCAAATGATTGGACGCGGTACTCGACTTTGTCCGGATTTACTCGGAATTGGCCAGGACAAAACCCATTTCCTTATCTTTGATTATTGCGGGAACTTCGAGTTTTTTCGGGAAAATCCAAAGGGAATGGACACGCAAATCGGGAAGAGCCTGACAGAAAAGCTATTTAATGCCAAAGTGGATATCATTCGTGAATTGCAAGGATTCGATTATCAAACAGAAGAATATATCACTCATCGCAAGGAATTAGTCAAAGAAGTAACAAGAGATGTTCTTGCTCTGGATAGTGAAAATTTCCGTGTCCGGCAGCACCTTCAATTTGTGGAGAAATTTAAAAACAAGGAAAATTGGGTGACGTTATCTGTTGTTGATACGAATGAAATTAAAGAGCATATATCACCAATTATTGTTCCAATTCAAGAGGATGAATTTGCAAAACGGTTCGATTTATTGATGTATACGATTGAATTGGCGAAATTGCAAACGAAAAATGCAACGAAACCGATTCGAAGTGTGATTCAAACAGCGGAGGCTCTTTCCCAACTTGGTACGATTCCACAAGTGATGGAACAAAAGCATATTATCGAAAAAGTGTTAACGGAGGAATTCTGGGAAAGTGCTGATATATTTGAATTGGATGAAGTCCGGGAAGCACTAAGACACTTAATTAAGTTTATTGAAAGAGACAAACAAAAAATTTATTATACAAACTTCCAAGATGAAGTGATTGAAGTTAAAGAAAATGGTCCAATGTTCCATGTTAATGACCTGCAAAGTTACCGAAAGAAAGTAGAACATTATCTAATCCAACATAAGGACCAAATGGCGATTTACAAGTTGAACCATAATAAACCGCTAACAAGTCAAGATGTAAAAATTCTGGAAGATATTCTTTGGAAAGAACTTGGAACACGGGAGGATTATGAAAAGGATTATGGTGATACACCGATTACTAAACTTGTTCGGCAAATTGTCGGCTTAGATCCGCAAGCAGCCAATGCCGCATTTTCAGAATTTCTATCCGAAGAGCGGTTAAATCTGAACCAAATTCGTTTTGTAAAACATATTGTTGATTATGTCATTAAAAACGGAACACTTGATAAGAATGTATTGCGGCAAGAACCGTTCAGATCTGTCGGCAGTATTGTTGAATTGTTCAAGGATAATATGGATGATGCAAGAAAAATTATTGGGATTATTGATGAGATAAATCGAAATGCCGAAGAAATTACCGGGGCATAAGGGGACAGGTGAGCCGATGGTTATAAGAAAGCGACGATGAACCTGTCCGAGGCTACTAAAAAAGTGTAAATAGATCAAAAAAGCGACGATGAACTTGTTTGCGGCCACTGAAAGAGTGCAATACTTTCCAGACAACAAAACTAGTCTTTGTTGTTGATAGTGATTTAGCCTAATATATTGCACATGCGTTATTCAGTGGCTTCAGCCTATCCCCACACCACTTCCATTAACCAATCTTTAATCTATCATCACGAGTTTTGCGAATTTTTCAAGCTGTGTTTGTATGCCCGGTGTTCGGTAATATTTTGCCGGCAATACTCCCTAAGACGAATCCAATCCCGCCAATGGTAATCCAGCCAAATCCGTCCGTTTGCAATGGAATCCATAATAAATATGGGTTAAATTCACCATTAAATATGGTCGAATTGATCATTTCCAACAAGCTAAATAATCCGACCATGATTATCGTTATCACGTAAACCGGCCGGGAATAGGAAGGTAGCCACGAATGTAAAATACCTAAAATCATTAAGGTAATCGCAATCGGATATAAAAATCCGAGAATCGGTACGGATACTTTCAAAATTTGTGATAAACCGAGATTTGCGACAACACCGCTTGCCACACATAAAAGCAAAACCCATTGAATGTAAGATATTTTTGAAAACATAGTTGTAAAATATTGCGCGCATGATGTAACTAACCCGATACAAACACTTAAACAAGCGACAGAAAATAGTATAGCTAATAGAACTGTTCCACCATTCCCTAACAATTGAGTCATTACGATTGATAATACGACGGCCCCATGATCAACTGTTCCCGGAATCAACGCTTTTGCACCCAAGTAAGCTATGATAATATAACAAATGGATAAAAGGATACCGGAAATAAGTCCGAACGAAATTAAATATTTTATTTGCAAGGAACGATTTGTAATTTTTTTGACAGTAAAAAGGTTTGTAAAAATAATTCCGTAAATAAATGCACAAAGTCCATCCATCGTTTGGTAACCATCCAAAAATCCTCTTATTACCGGATTTTCTTTGTAAGGAGAGACAGCATTTTTCAATGGTACTGCGTCCATAAATAAAGATTTGACAAAGACGGTAAAAATTAATATGAGTAAAATCGGGGTTAATATTTTCCCTACACGATCAACCAGTTTTGACGGTGATTTGGCAAACCAAAAAACGATGCTGAAAAAAATAATGGTAAAAACCAATAGTCCTACAGATGCTGCGGTACCAGTATGAGGTAAAAAAAGGTTTGATCCCCATTTCATAAGCAAGACTTCCTGCACGTGGAATCGCTAATCCCGGTCCAATCGCTAAATAGATTGCCAATGGAAAAAGAAAGGCAAAGGTTGAATGAACTCTATTTGCTAAAATATCAGACGTTCCGGCATTGGCTATTGCAATAAACCCTAATATGGCTAACCCGGCATCGGAAATAATAAAACCGGTGACTGCTTGCCAAACGTTGTCACCCGCCGCATTTCCCAAATAGGCGGGAAATATTAAATTTCCTGCGCCAAAAAGCATTGAAAACAATGTAAAACCGAAAAATAGTATTTCCTTTTTTGTTAATTGCTTCAAACAGTCCACCTCAAACAAAATATTATACAAAAATAATATTAATTTTACCAAATCCCCTTCCGGATTTCAAAGGACATCCTTGGACAACTTCATTTGGGTCATTAAAAAAGGGACAATGAACATGTCCCTTAAATTTTAAATTTTTCAATGAGCGATTGTAACGCTTCAGCCATTTTTGTTAGCGAGTTTGCTGCTGATGTGATTTCTTCCATTGATGCCAATTGTTCCTCTGTAGCGGAAGAAACTGCCATTGTTTGAGCAGAAGATGATTCGGATATTTGAGTAATCATTTTTATTGATTGTACAATTTGTTCCGAACTTGCGGCCATTTGTTGAACAGCTGATGATACTTCTTGAATTTGGACAGTAACATTATTAATCGAGCGCTCAATTTGTGCAAAGGAATTTCCGGCAGTGTTCACAACCTCAATTCCCGACAATACTTCCCCTTTTGCAGCATCCATTGATTGAACGGTTAAATTAGTTTCTTCCTGAATTGTAGATATTAATTGGTAAATTTGCTTTGCTGATTGTGCAGATTGTTCTGCCAGTTTCCGCACTTCTTCAGCAACGACAGCAAACCCACGGCCGTGCTCACCGGCTCTCGCTGCCTCAATCGCAGCATTTAATGCCAACAAATTTGTTTGAGAAGCAATATCGGTAATTACCGCAATGATTTGATTTATTTCTTTTGAACGTTCTCCCAGTTCACCAACTACTTTAGATAATCCATCTACGGTTTGATTAATTGTATGCATCTGCCTTACAGCTGTTTTTAATAAACGACCTCCCTCAGACGCTTTTTCTGATGCATCCATCGCACTGGAGGAAACAATTTGAGCATTATTTGCAATTTGTTGAATTCCAACAGACATTTCGTTAATGGTTTGTGAAGTTTCTTCCACATTTTGCACTTGTTTATCCATCCCGGCGGCAACTTCCTGCGTAGATTCCGCTACATGTTCAACTGCTTTGCTCGTTTGTTCTGCACTGGCTGTTAGTTCTTCCGCCGATGCAGCCACTTGTTCAGCATTTTTTTCGACTTTTTTTATCATTTCACGGAGACTTTTCGCCATTTGATTAAACGAATTTGCTAAATCGCCAATTTCATCTCGGTTTTTCACCTTAATATCTTCTACGGTGAGGTCTCCTGATGCAATTTTTTTAGCAGATTGTGCTACGATTTTTACCGGCTTTGAAATAATCCGACCCATATAGATGGCAATGAAAATACCAGATAACATGGCAATGAAACCTAAAATCAGCATTAATTGAATGATATATTTTACTTCAGTAGTAGTATCATTATTTCCTTTGTCTAATAATTTTTGTTGATAATCTGTAAATTCTTCTATCTTTTTATCGAAATTTTCCATTATCTTTCGGCCTTCTGTAGATATCAGAGTCGTATATTCATCGGCTTTATTTTGTTCTTTTAGTTGAAATACCTTTTTGCTGAATTGATAATATTCCTCTTCAATTTGATTTAACTCTCTTAAAAATTTCTTTGCTTTTTTGTGAGTAATGACATCACTCAAACTTTTACTCGTATTTAAATAATTTTCATGTGCCTTTTTAAAATTGTTTAATGAGGTTTCATCTCCTAAAAGTAAATAACCGTGTAAACTAGACTGCTCTTTTTTTATTTGTATGTCCAAACTTTTTATCATAATGAGCTTGTTCGCTTTATCATTAATTAAGTCTGTATAATTTTTATCAACGGTATTGATTTGATAATAACTAACTCCTACTGTTATTCCTAATAAAAATAAAACCGCAAAAAATCCAGCAAACAGTTTTTTTCCAATTGTCATCTTCATTTTTAATTATCCTTTCTAAGTTGTGTTGTAGTATGATTACAAGTTTTAGATAATTCTTTTTTCGGAGATATGAAAAACGATTCGAATGCATTTTTTCAATGAACCAAATAAATCGTAACATTTAATAGGAATTCAACTTGGATACTTAATTGAATCAAGTTTTTGCAGCTACGTGTATGAAGAAACAAGAATTTTCCTAAACCAATGTGTAATGAAATAGAATCATGAAAAAATTGACCAGTATAGTACCAATTTTCCCCTGTGAAAAATTATTTCCCTTTATAAAACTATTATATATTGAATAGAAAAATTTTACTATGATTCTTTAAAAATTCCTCTTCTTGACAAATTTTCTTGCTTAAACTTTTTACGGTTTAGAAAGAAGACAGGGTTTGTTAAAGTATTTTACTAGAAAAAAATACTAAAAAATAGATGACATGTTCACCAGAATAACGATATTATAATAAAAGCCAACTAAAGATAATGATTTTGAGACCGTATTTAATTTCCCGCTTGAAGACTCTTATATTACTAGGTTTCATTTTGGCTAATAATCGTTATAATAATTTTATAGGTTCTAGTTTAAGGTGAAGTAGTAAATAATAAACTCTTTCAATCATATATAAAATGCAAATATCGTCAAGCACTTATAGAGAAGCACGCAAAAATCAATGGGACGATCAACCTGTTCCCATCTCACTCGGAGGATAATTGAAAATATGAAAAGCTTTATTAAAACATATAAACACTTCTTTTGGACACTGTTATTATTACCGCTGTTATTTTGGTTTAAATATTTGGAGGCTACGAATATACCAAAATTCATAATCTATAGCCCGCTGGATGACTTAATTCCTTTTATCCCCATTTTTGTCATTCCGTATTTACTGTGGTTTTTTTATGTAGCTTTTGGGTTAATTTATACCGGACTTCATTCCAAAAAAGATTTTTATCGTATGCTTACTTTTATGGGTATTGCTATGGCCTTTTCTTATACGATTTATGCGATTTTTCCGCATGGTCAAAATTTAAGACCGGTCATTACCGGGAGTGATCCGTTTTCACTGCTTATAAAACATATTTATGAAACCGATACGTCGACGAATGTATGTCCAAGTCTCCATGTGATCAATTCTATTGCGACACATTCTGCGCTTCGACACTCGGAGGCATTTTCAAAAATAAAATACGGGAAACTCGCATCAGGATTAATGCTTGTATTCATCTGTATGTCAACGGTATTAATCAAACAACATTCAATTATTGACGTTGCAGCAGGCTTGGTTACTGGTTTAGTATTATATATGTTTATATACGTAATACCCGAGTTGAAAGAAAGAAAGTCCTATAAAAAAGATTTTTCACCTTTTATGTAAAGAGTAATTAAGCTTAAGGGAGGTACATTGTTTCGATGGGGTACTTAATGAATATTGACCTGCTAACGAAAAGTGAAATTAAAAGGATGTTCACAACTACGACCTATCAACGTGGGTTAAAATATTATAAATCTGGACGTGTCAGAAATCTATATTATGATCCGATTAATTATAAATGGGGGGCAGAGGTGAGAGGAACACAAACGTATGAAGTGGAAATAGTAGCTAAAGAAGATGGAATTAGCTGTAATTGTGATTGCCCTGCTTTTGGTGAATATTGGGGTCCTTGTAAACATATTGCTGCTGTATTATTAAAAATACATGAACGGGCCAATATCCCTGTAAAAATCAAATCATTATCTGAACTAAATAGGAGCAGTGAACAAGACAGACAAGCTCAATATATGAGGGAATTAACGAATTCATTCATTCAAACAATTTCCACCTTTTCACTGAATTTTGACCAAACCATACAAAAAAATCGCAAACCATTGATGGTAGACTGGATTATTGAGGTGAAGAAAGGCTCGTACCGATTACCAAAAATTTTAGCGGTTGAAATGAAAGTCGGGTTAAACCGAACTTATGTAGTAAAAAAAATAAAAGAGTTTTTAAAAGCTGTGGATCAAAAAGTCCGATATCCTTTTACTGCTAAGTACTCCTATGATCCGATAGAACAAATGTTTACAGAACAAGATCAGGAAATTATCGATCTATTAATAGAAGCAATCAAATACGATGAACTCTATAAAGAAATACATGACCTTTACGATCAATCTTCCTATTCACGGGAAGAACGCAGTATTTCAATTCCGCCTATGCTCATCGACCAATTATTAGCAAAATTTGAAGGGAGGACGATCCATTTTCAAAAAGACAAACATGTATATAATCAAATAAAAGTCATTTCTAATCAGCCCCCATTATCCTTGAAATTGGATAAAGGAGTTGACAATGGGTTTCAATTGGATTTGAGTCAACTGTTATCTTGGGAATTTTGGGATTTTTATGGATATCTCTCAAGGAAAAACTATTTTTATAAAATTTCTCCTGAACAAGAAAAAATAATAGAAGAATTGAAGAAAATGATTTCCAAGATGCGTACACCTATCCTTCCCATTGCCGATGATCAAATTGAACCATTTGTTTCTCAAGTTGTTCCGGTTATTGAAAAGACAAGTAAACTGGAAATTACGGATCATGTGGCAAGTCAAATTGTCAAATTACCATTGCAAGCGAAAATGTATGTGGACCGAATCAATGATATGTTAACCATTTCGATTGAGTTTTGTTATGGGAAGCACAAAATCGATCCGTTTGTAGTAAATTCTGACCGGACAAATGGGCCAATCATTATGCGGCAAACCGGAAAAGAAGAGGAAATAATGGACATTATTGAATCTGCGCCTTTGAAATATAATCGAGACGGATTATATGTTGAAGGGGAAGAAGGAATTTTTGAATTTTTATATGAAACATTGCCCCAGCTTGAAGAAAAAATGGAGATTTACTTAACACAGGCGGTAAAATCATTGTTATTACCGGAAAGAAGTACACCGACCGTAAATATTGATGTGAATTCAACCGGAAACTGGTTAGAAGTTGGTTTCGATATGGAAGATGTAAATCGCCAAGAGATTGAGCATATTTTGCAATCGGTCGTGGAAAAGAAACGGTATTATCGCCTAAACAATGGAGCATTCGTCAACTTGCAATCGGACGAATTTCAAACCGTTCAGCAAATTGTTCATGAATTTCAAATAAATCCGCGCCAGCTTCAAGATGAAACAATACCACTGCCTATTTTCCGCGGCATTCAACTTGATGAAATGTTGCAAAACGATTTAGGGAGCGTGGCAAAATATGGAAATCAGTTTCGGCGTTTGTTGCATCATCTGAAACACCCGGAAGATCTTGATTTTTCAGTCCCAGATACACTACAGGCAGATTTACGTGACTATCAATATAATGGGTTTCAATGGATGAAGACACTGGCTGGTTTTAAGCTTGGCGGTATTTTAGCAGATGAAATGGGGCTCGGTAAAACAGTACAAGCAATTGCCCTTATTTTATCATCTTTTTCAGAAAGTGAGTTGACCAAACCGGCTTTGATTGTTGCGCCTGCTTCTCTCGTTTATAATTGGAAAAATGAATTTCAAAAGTTTGCGCCAATATTGGATGTTGCGGTAGTTATCGGTTCACCGCAGGAACGACAGGACATTTTGCAAAATGATCATTTACCGCAAGTCCTAATTACATCTTATCCAACACTAAGACAAGATATTGATAAATACTTGGAATATCAATTTAGTACATTTATTTTAGATGAAGCGCAATCAATCAAAAACCATACAACGAAAACAGCAAAATCAGTTCGGCAAATCAATGCAGAAACTTGTTTTGCTTTAACCGGTACACCAATTGAAAATTCTGTTGATGAACTTTGGTCGATTTTTCAAAGAGTCATTCCAAACTTTTTCCCGCCATTAACAAGATTTCGCCAAATCGAGCCTGAAAAAATTGCAAAATTGATTCGTCCATTTTTATTAAGAAGGGTAAAAAAGGATGTTTTAAAAGAGTTGCCGGATAAAATAGAGTCAATCAATTATTCAGATTTAACCAAGCCACAAAAGGAATTGTATCTTGCTTATCTTGAAAGAATCCGAACGGAAGCGGCTGAATCAATCCAGAAAAATGGCTTTGAAAGGAGTAAAATTAAGATTTTAGCCGGATTAACAAGATTGCGACAAATTTGCTGTCATCCGTCTTTATTTGTTGATAATTACCAAGGTGATTCCGGTAAGCTTGATCAGTTGATGGAAATGATTGAAAATGGAAGAGAAAATGGCAGGAGAATGCTTGTTTTTTCTCAATTTACTAGTATGTTAGCGATTATTCGGGAACGATTGGAACAAGCAGGTGTCAAGTTCTTTTATTTAGATGGTCAAACGAAACCGAAAGAACGCGTAGATATGGTTGACTGTTTCAATGCAGGGGAAGGCGATGTTTTTCTAATTTCTTTAAAAGCTGGAAATACCGGATTGAATTTAACCGGTGCCGATACGGTTATATTATATGATTTATGGTGGAACCCGGCTGTTGAAGATCAGGCAGCAGGAAGGGCGCATCGAATCGGACAAAAGCGGGTTGTGCAAGTGATCCGTTTAATCACCCAAGGAACCATTGAGGAAAAAATGTATGAGTTGCAGCAAAATAAAAAGGAATTAATTGATACCGTCATTCAAGCCGGAGAAGAAGGCATTGCCAAATTAACAGAAGAGGATATTAAAGAAATTCTAAACTTGTAGAGCACAGAGCAAAAACAAACAAACCACCTCACAACTAAAGTGAAGTGGTTTTATTTATGAAACAGGGTTTTCATAAGAAAGATCTCACATTTAACACACTAAAACCGTGCTCTTCTAATTTTTTGTATAGCACTTTTTCAGTCAATTTTGTTTTAACTTGAAGATTTCCAACTCATTTTTGGTTGTTTTTTGATAAGTGAAGTCAACAGTAGTCTTGATATCGGACATCTCTTCCTTTATATAGTTAATTTCTCCGTGCAGCTTATGAACATCAGTGGAAATGGCATCCAATTTAGCATCCGTTTCTTCTTGCCGGTGTATGACCGCTTTTAATAATTGTGTATTTTCATTTACCTGAGATTTAATGGTTTGGGCTTCACCTTTGATTGTTTGCATATCGCCTTTTAGGGTTTGGACTTCGCCTTTGATTGTTTGCATTTCTTCTTTGATTGGTTTTAATGCTTCCTGAATGATTGATTCTAGCATTGTTTTTAATTCGTTATTCACTTCATTCCCTTCCCCTTTTCATAATAATTCCTCAAAAATGAAGGAACGGCATCCAGTAAACTGAAAACCGCTCAATACCCACGTCTTTATTATATCGGGAAAACAGGATTCGAACCTGCGACCCCTAGCACCCCATGCTAGTGCTCTACCAAGCTGAGCTATTTCCCGGTTTTTCATTTTTCCAAAAGTACTGCTGACTAATACTTATTATATAAAAAACGAACAATATATTCAATAAAAATTAAAGAAATGCAGTTCAACTCGATTTAGGTATAATTGAAATAGATGGATGATTCATAAAAGAAGGGGATGTTCATATGAGGGAATTAATCGGAGAATGCGTGTCTTGTGGTAAATATGTTTATTGTGAAAATGGGTTTTTCAATGGGGTTCACGAGGGTGGAAAATTATATTGTACTCGTTGTGGTCATGATTTAAAACAACAGGAAGACTGTAAAAATAATAGCTGAAAAACTTTTACAAACGATCAGAATTGAGCCTTGAATAAGAGGCAATTTCCTTATGAATTATGCAATATCTCGCCAAGGTGGTGTAATTTGAATAGAAAGTGGAAAAATAGCCAAAATATTGTTCAAAAGAGATAAATTCTATAAAAGGATGATTCCATTGGATATTCGTATCGAACAATTCGATAAAATCGTAAAAATGATCGAAGGTGCACAAGAGGCACTTAATAAATATTTTTTTGAATATCGTATTTTTACTACTTTTGAATATTGGTTAATGATCTTCTTTCTTATTGCACCACTTGTACTTCTCTATATTAAAATTGACAAAAGCAAACTATTTGAAATATGTTTTTACGGATATAGTTTCCATGTTGTTTTCGGAATGGTCGATTTATATGGAAGAAATCTTGGATATTGGAATTATCCTTTCCCCGTCCTTCCGCCAATAACGGGTTTATCATTAGATGCCAGCCTAGTCCCGGTAACATTCATGCTTGTTTACCAATGGACGATCAAACGCAAAAAAAATTATTACATCTACAGTTTACTGACTGCGGTAATCTTTTCCTTCCTTTTCAAACCGGTTCTCGTTCGGATGGGTCTATTTAAACTGTACCAAGAAATTAATTATATCCATCTTCTTATCTGTTATGTAATTGTTGTCTTTGTAGCAAAGTGGATGATGGATTTATTTTTATGGATAAGGAGGAAATACGCTTGAAACCATCAGTGGGACAAAAGATTCCCTACTGATGGAAGTTTTACCGACCTAACCGTTTAATAAGGAATGGTTTTATCAGACTTCTCAAGAACCATTTAATTTCTTCTCGATTTCCTCGATTTCTACTCGAATTTTTTTGATTTCAACCAGTCTGCTTTCTTCTTGAGCCGGATCTACATTTTCATCTGTCATTAATTGTGTGTATCGGAGTTGTAATTTTTCAAGCTTATTCATCATTAGCTGAACCGGGTTTGAAAATGTTTGATGCTTTTCCCATTCATGGTAACTACCGGGATAATAATCAACTTTACCTTTTTTAATATACGCCACTTTATTGGCTACTTTCCTTAAAAGGTACGGATCATGGGCAACAAGTACAATTGAACCCGGGTAGACGATAAGAGCATTTTCAATCGTTTCTCGGGTTGGTATGTCGAAATAATTGGTCGGTTCATCCAGTACAAGTAAGTTGGCATTGGAAAAATACAGTTTTACAAAGGCAACCCGGCATTTTTCTCCCATACTTAATGTGCTGATTTTTTTAAAAACATCTTCGCGACGGAACAAGAAACACGCCAAAATCGTTCGAGCATCCGCTTGAGTCATATTGGGTATCGTCAAAATTTCATCTAAAATAGAGTTTTCAAAATTTAAATTTTCCAGCTCTTGAAAGAAATAGCCAATCTTTAACTGAGGATTTCTTCTCACTTGGCCACAATCGGGTTCTAAAATACCTGCCATTAGTTGCAACAATGTGGTTTTCCCGCTTCCATTCGGGCCAACAACCGCCAATCGATCTCTCCAATTTAACTCCAAATAAACATTGGAAAAAATCGGCATTGTGCTATAGGAAAATGTCACATTAATCAGCTCAAGCATTTTTCTTCCGCCAAAATCATCAGATACAAAATTGGTTGAAATCGTTTTGGTCAGTTCCGGTTTATCAATTTTTTCCTTTTCCAATCTTTCCAATACTTTTTCTTTTGCTTTCATTTTGGTCGCTTGTTTAGCCGCCTTCTTTTGTGCATACGGATCACGTACACTTGCACCTGCATTTGCTTTATCATACCATTGTTTGTATTGGGTAATCGTTTCTAGCAGTTTTTTACGTTCCTGCTCCTGTTTTTCATACAACTTTTGCATGGTTTTGTATTCATGTTCTTTTTGCTGCTTATATGAGAAATAACCACCTGAGTATTTTTTTGTCCCACTTTTGGTCAGCTCATAGGTTGATGTGGCGACGTGGTCGATAAATTCCCGTTCATGGGAAATGAATAACACACTTCCTTTGAAATTTAAAAGCCAATCTTCAAGCCAGTGGATCGACTCGATGTCCAGATGATTCGTCGGTTCATCAAGAATGATTAATTTCGGTGATTGTAACAGGACTCTCGCTAGCTTCACCCGTGTTTTTTGTCCGCCACTTAAATTTGCATAGGGAAGATTCCAAAGTGGTTCCGGGATGCCAAGTTGTTTTAACGTTTTTTCTACATTCATCTCCCAATCGTAACCATGGACGTCTAAATACTTTTGCAGCCGTTTGTTATATTCTTCAATCACCTGTAAGTCTTCCGGTTGTTCAGCAAGTAGTTGACTGTAGTGTGTCAGTTCGTTTTTGATAACTGCATTCGGATGGTTTGCAATGACGAAATCCATGACCGTTCCATTATCCCTCTGATTTTCTTGCACCATGTAGCCAATTTCTTTTTTATTTACGCCGTATTGGACATGCCCGGACTGAGCCGGGAGCCTTCCCAAAAGGACCTTAATGAGTGTTGTTTTCCCGATGCCGTTTTCACCGATCAGTGCAATTCGTTCTTGTTCTTTTATTTCAATGGAGACATTTTCAAATAATTTTTGTCCGGCAATTTCAACGGCCAGATTATTTGCCTTTAGGATAGACAAGCGAGAATCTTCCCCTTTTTAAAGGGGAGATGAATCGCTTTTTTTATATTTTATAAAGACTATATGTGGTTTATTAAAGATTGAAATAATTGGTTTTTTTGTATATTTTTGATATACTATATGTATGAAGAAAACAAATTTAATTCACGCAAGAACTTGTGTTTATAATGTCAATTATCATATTGTATGGTCTGTGAAATATCGAAAGAAGGTTTTGACACAAGAGGTTGAGTTATATCTCAAGAAAATTTTTAAAGAGATTGCAGAAGAAAAAGGTTTTCTGTTGCAGATGGTAGAGGTGGGTGAACAAGATCATATTCATGTATTTGTATCAGCTCATCCAAAAATAGCACCTTCTTATATTGTCAAAATGTTAAAAGGGATTTCAGGGAGAAAAATTTTTCTGCAATTTCCTGAAATCAAACAAAAATTATGGAAAGGAGTATTATGGAACTCTAGTTATTATATTGAAACCGTTGGCTCTATTAGTGAGGATGTCATAAAACGCTATATTGCTAACCAAAAGAAAGGTGGTGACTAAATGAAAAAGGTATCGTATTTCACCTATAAAGCGAATCGAACCAATCAAATCATCTTATATCACTTGTGTTATGCCAGTCGTAAGTTATGGAATGTGGGGAACTATGAAAAACGGAATTGGTCGAAAGAACAAGGTGTACCGTTCCCGAATTGGTATGAACAGAAAAAACGATTAAAAACACATTTTTGGTATAAACAATTACCTGCTCAATCAGCACAAGAGGTCTTAAAAGTCTTGCAAGAAGCGTGGGTGTCTTTTTTCAAACTAAAGGAAAGCAATGGAATAGATAATCCACAACCACCACGATTCAAACATCAAAACTTTAATGTCCGTTTTCTAAATAACAGTTTCAAATTGGTGGAGAACAATACCAAAATTCGTTTACCCATTCCAAAGGCTCAAAAAGCCTTTTTAAAAGAAACGTATGGATTGGAAGAAAGTTATCTTTATATCCCGATTCCGAAACATATCGAAATCGAAAAGATAAAACTGATTGAAGTGAAACCCATCAGTCGAAAAGAATATACGATTTATCTGATTCAAGAATACAAAGATGTACCATTGAAACAAAAGAATAGCACGAAATTTTTATCGATTGACTTAGGGATTGCCAATGCGATGACTTGTTATGATTATCAAGGAAGAGCACACATCATTTCAGGAAGGCAATGGCTATCCGTTGAACGCTACTTTCATAAACAAATCGCCCATTTTCAAGCGATTGGTTTCGCTCAACAATGTGCTAAAGGAATACAATACCCGAAACCTTCCAGACGTGTGTTACAACTTTATCAAAAGAAAAGAAAACAAGTGCATCACATGTTGCATTGTATGACAAGAAAAGTGATTGATATTGCTCTGCGACAAGGAGTCGAAACGATTGTGATTGGTGACATTACAGGTATACGAGAACAAGCGAAATTCAACAAGAAAACGAATCAAAAATTGCATGGTTTTCCGTATGCGAAAATCATTCAAATGATACGGTATAAAGCGCAGGAGCAAGGAATAGATGTTCGTTTATTAACCGAAGAATACACCTCTCAAGCATGTTCAGTATGCCAAATGTTCCCTTGTGAAGAAAACGCAAAGCCGAGTAATCGGATTCATCGAGGGTTATATGTATGTAACGACTGTCATACAGCCATCAATGCGGATGTGAATGGTGCTATCAATATCAGCAAAAAGTATCTGAAAGAGATTAAGGCTTTATCTCAATCAGTAGTGGTGTTGGACACGCCGACTGTGTATACGTTTAACGGACAACAGTTCGTTGCGTAGAACAGGAAGCTCGTCATTTCAATGACGAGTAGTTCACTAAAAACATACAGATTCCCCCTATATTTTGCCAAACAAAAAAGGCACGAGGAACCTCGCGTCTAAAATGGACAAACCGAAGAAACCGGAATAGACCGGTTGAATATAAAAGTTTCCGAACGATTAGACATCAAATTAGACACAGGAATCCCGTTCTTTGCTGAATGGCAAAGTAAATTTTGCATATAAAATTAGTTGTGCAAAAAAGAAACGGAATGATCCAATGTGTTAATTTTGATGCCTCCTTTTACTTAGTTAATATTATTATACACTAAATTTTCCAGACATACGACAAAAATATGTGAAATAATTTCAACTCTCTCATTGATGGAAGTTTCACATATACGAAAGCAATTTTGCACTAATTTGGACTATCTTGTTTTAAAATATTTTATTGATTTCTTTTAACCTGTATTTTGAATTTCCATTTTCTCCAAGTAAAACGCTCTGAATATTATAAGTGATTGCACTGTTAATGAATTTTTGTGCTTCATTTTTATCGGGAAGCATCTTTAGTAAAGCAAGGATATTTTTGATTTCATCGTCAATGCTAACGGTAATTAAATAATCTTGTACAGTTAAGTAGTAATTTTTATACATAATTTTTTCAAAAGGATCAATGCCAAATTGATCATAAACGACTGTTGCTAATTGATAATAGTAGTCGTTCATTCACATTACCTCCTTGTGCCATCTCACCGTTAGGAACTCGGCAGATTAATTTATGGATTTGTAACAACAGATTTTTCGAAAATAATGATTACCTTCATTATTAACCAAAAATTCACATACCATGCCATCACAATAACGATTATTTTCCAGCAAATTTGCATTTTCTCCCTCGAATAGATTTTCATGAACAAGACAGGATATAGACGAGAACCAGAGAAGGAGTGAAGAAAATGAAAATGAAATGGTTCATAACAGGTGTTGCAGTTGCTTCTTTATGTCTTACAGGGTGTACAAACAATGACAATGCCGGCGACAATAACGATAATGGTACTCAATTTACCCAAAATACACGCAATAACAATAATGCAAGACCAATGTATGTGAAAAATAATACCCGTAACAATCAAAATGTAAAGACATCAAGAGCTGCTGAACGTGAAGTAGAGAAGTTGAAAGAAGTGGAAGATGCGCATGTTTTCATTACCAACAATAACGCTTATGTTGCGGTTAGACTTTCCAAAAATAATCGTGGAAATACCAATAATCAAGGAACGACAAATGTAAATTTTGACAATAATGGAAACGCAACTCGCAATGGGGCATTAGATGGTGATGGAAATACATTTATGGAAAACGGGAGAGTAAATCCGGACAACAATAACAATAATACAGATGATGGCACTATTAATGGAAATGATGATGCGGGAAATAAAAATGACAGAACTCAGACTGGACGAAATGCTGGTACATTTGCCGGTGACAATAATAGACAAAATACCGGTATCGGGTTCAATGGAAATAGAACAGGTCAAAATTTAGGTACAGGAACCGGCGGCAATTCTACCGGGCAAGATGTTGGTCCAGCCAATAATACGGGTCAAAATGGTGGTACAGGGATAGGTAGAAATAGAGCCGGTCAAAATGTAGGTACAGGGATCGGTGGAAATACGACCGGACAAAATATGGGCACACAAAATGGGGAAACAACGAATCGAAATGGAGCAAATAACAATGCAAACAATACCGCTCAATATATTCCGGTATCCAATGCATTTGAACAAAAAATTGCCGATGCTGTTCGCCGGGCAGATGACCGAATTTCCCGTGTGTATGTTTCTGCAAATCCTGATTTCTATGATCGTGTAAATACGTTTGCAAATGATATGCGCACGAATAATAATAATAATAATGATGGTTTGTTTGACAGATTCAATGATATTGTCGATGACTTCTTCGGCACGGCCAATAATGACAGAACAAATACTCGATAAATCAATAATGAGGGAATGAAATATGAGAAAAAAAGACCAATTTTTAGCCGGAAACAAAATTACGAAAGACAATCAAATTTTTGGTACACCGAATAGTAAAGCAAAGGACGGAACTGGAAACTCACCAAATGATGATATAGGTCAGAAAAAAGGCCAGCGATTGTAACAAATTTGATAAATTAGAGCTTGGGTATGTACCCGAGCTCTAACTTATATTTGGCGACGAGATCAATTCTCGTCGTCGTATTATGTTTACGGGGAAATTGGATTATTCCATTTAGCTCTACCTAAAATTGATGGATTTAACTCGCCTATGTCACTAATGCCGATTAATCCTAGCGTAATGTCCAGATCAGCAATGATATTTTGCAATTGAAACATGTTTGTTCTTTGCTTGTAAATAATTTAAAGAAAGTACTGGTGCTTCACTATACTCAAATGGGATCGGAACAATGTCACCCTTTTTAATCAGATAATCCTGCCTCACCCAAAAATCGGTATAAATTCCAATGGCTAAGTCGTTAGCAATGATATTTTTAATGACATCATTATTATTTGAATATTTTCAGGAGTAGATTAATCGAAAAACTGCTTTAGAGGCGGATACCTATATGTTGTCGGCCTTTTTCTTTTTTAATTATTATTGATTTATAAAAAGATAGGAGAGAATCTTTGAATTAGTTATATTGTCTATGTCCAGAATCTCTGTTCTTTTTTACAGTCTTACTCCCGGACGCGTGGACCAATTATTTGTCACTGATAGCCGTAATTACGGCGGAAAGTGCCAATTTTTCGGCTCTAGGCATACCAATTCTTGATCGCTAACAAGTACAGTACTGGCTTTGAATATAGAAATCCAGCTAACAAACGCAAGCGAAAAATAATAGGGGGAAAGCGCCTCCATAATTGGCACGTTTTTTGCAAATTAAATAGTGAATGTTAAATTTTGAGGGGAGAGGTAGAAATGGATTCAAAAAATTTAATGAAAGCTGCAGTTGTCAATGAGTTCAAACAAGAATTGGAAATCAAGGAGGTACCGGTGCCGGAACTGGAATATGGGGAAATTCTGGTGAAAATTAAAGCATGCGGCGTTTGTCACACCGATTTGCATGCGGCACACGGTGATTGGCCGGTCAAACCAAAGTTACCGTTAATTCCCGGTCACGAAGGTGTTGGAATTGTAGAAAAAGTTGGTGAAGGGGTTACTTCCATTAAAGTGGGGGACCGAGTTGGAATTCCTTGGCTGTATTCAGCTTGCGGTGAATGTGAATATTGTTTAACAGGTAGAGAAACTTTATGTCCAAATCAATTAAATGCAGGTTATTCTGTTGACGGCGGCTATGCAGAATATTGTAAAGCACCGGCTAATTATGTCGTTAAAGTTCCGGAAAATTTAAGTTTTGAAGAAGTTGCACCGATCTTTTGCGCAGGGGTAACCACTTATAAGGCATTAAAAGTATCTGAAGCAAAGCCAGGGGACTGGGTAGCGATTTATGGAATTGGCGGTCTTGGTCATGTTGCCCTGCAATATGCGAAAGCAATGGGGTTCAATGTCATTGCCGTTGATATTCAAGATGATAAATTAGAGTTGGCAAAAGAATTGGGTGCGGATTTAACCGTCAATGGTATGAAGACAGATCCCGTTCAGACAATCAAAGATCAAGTTGGCGGCGTACAAGCAGCTGTTAGTGTTGCGGTTACGAAAAAAGCATTCGAGCAAGCTTATCATTCGGTAAAAAGAGGCGGAACATTAGTTGTTGTTGGTCTTCCTAATGACGAACTGCCAATTCCGATTTTTGACACGGTATTAAACGGGGTTACGGTAAAAGGTTCTATTGTGGGAACGAGAAAAGATTTACAAGAATCTCTTGAATTTGCGGCACAAGGAAAAGTACGGACAAATATTGAAGTGCAGCCACTTGATAATATAAATGAAGTATTTAAGCGGATGGAAGATGGAAAAATTAATGGACGTGTTGTATTAAGTATTTCATAATATTTTGAAAGCGTTAACACCAGGGGGTTATTCCCCCGGTAAAAAGGGGAGGGAATAGAATGCAAAATGTAAATACAAAAGGAGTAAAACTATCTCCTAGATTAGAACAATTTTTAAAATCAGAGAAAAAGCTTTATATAAATGGAGAATGGGTGAATAGTCAATCCGGAAAAACTTTTGAAACCGTAAATCCAGCGACAGGAGAAAGGTTGGCAAATGTTACCGAGGCCGGTCCGGAAGATATCGATTTAGCGGTTAGAGCTGCAAGGGAGGCATTCGATCGTGGTCCTTGGTCAAGAATGGGAACTGCTGAAAGAAGCCGCTTAATTTATAAACTGGCTGATTTAATGGAAGACCATAAACAAGAGTTGGCACAGTTGGAAACTTTGGATAACGGAAAGCCTATTCGTGAAACGTTGAACGCCGATGTTCCATTAGCAATTGAACATTTTCGCTATTATGCCGGCTGGGCAACGAAAATTGTCGGGCAAACCATTCCGGTACAGGGGAATTATTTCAACTATACCCGACATGAAGCTGTGGGTGTTGTCGGTCAAATTATTCCGTGGAACTTCCCGTTACTTATGGCTGCATGGAAGCTTGGTGCCGCTTTAGCAACCGGTTGTACTGTTGTCTTGAAACCCGCTGAGCAAACTCCATTATCGGCTATTTATTTAGCCAAACTAATCGATGAAGCTGGATTTCCTAAAGGCGTCGTTAATGTAGTACCGGGCTTCGGGGAAACAGCAGGTGCACCACTTGTCGAACATCCGTTAGTCGATAAAGTTGCCTTTACCGGATCAACGGCTGTCGGGAAAATGATCATGCGAAAAGCCAGTGAAACATTAAAACGCGTCACGTTGGAACTGGGCGGGAAATCACCGAATATTGTCTTGCCTGATGCTGACTTATCAAAGGCAGTTCCGGGTGCGTTAATGGGTATTATGTTTAATCAAGGGCAAGTATGTTGTGCCGGTAGTCGTTTATATGTTCAAAAAGGTTTATACGATAATGTGGTAAGTGATTTAGTAAGTTTGACAAAAGACATTCAACAAGGAAACGGCTTGCTGGAGGATACAACGATGGGGCCGCTTGTATCCAGTGAGCAACAAAAACGGGTGAAAGGATATATTGATAAAGGGGTTGAAGAAGGAGCAGAACTGTTAAGCGGTGGGAATATCCCTTATAGTCAAGGTTATTTCGTTGCACCGACAATTTTTGCCGACGTAAACCATTCTATGACCATTGCGAAAGAAGAAATTTTTGGTCCTGTTGTCGCAGCCATGCCCTTCTCCGATATAGATGATCTGATTGAAAAAGCGAATGACTCTCACTACGGGCTTGCTGCTGGGGTTTGGACGCAAGATATTAAAAAGGCTCATTATATTGCACATCGCTTAGATGCAGGTACGGTTTGGGTCAATTGTTATAATGTCTTTGATGCGGCAAGTCCTTTTGGCGGTTATAAACAATCCGGAATCGGCCGGGAAATGGGAAGCTATGCGTTAAACAATTATACAGAAGTGAAGAGTGTCTGGATTAATATGGAATAAAGTGAATTATTATCAGGGGATCTTCAACCTAGGTGAGTTGCACCAATCGGACGCATGCAGGTAGCCGGTCCCCTATTTTTCTTCTTTGTAAACTTGTTACTACTCGTTAAGGTGGAATAAATCAGATCGTTCTCAGAACCTGATTGTATACTTTGTCAGAATAGGTTTCAAGATTTGGATGTCTTGAAACCTGTTCGTGTTTTTAGTGCTGTCATTTTTCATTAAGTAAGTAGCGTAATTTTCTCATTGTAATTTGCAGTCTTTTTGCCGCTTCTTTTCGATTTCCTTCAACATCTTTAAGCGTTTTCATGATAAAGGCTTTCCCCACATATGCTTCTAGATCCTTGACCTGGTCGAGAATCTCTTCTAAACTTATTTCTTCTTTTTGATTAAAAACTGTGAGAACTTGATTTGTCCAACGATGAAGATAACTTTCAAGTTCGCTTTCTTCACTTTTTTTACTTATTGTTCTTCCTATATTCGGGTGTGAAGAGATAGCAAAATAGGATATCGGCAAGTCACCAGGTGTAATAACGGCTTGATTTGAATCGGTTAAAGCTACAACTCTTGTAACAAAATTGGCTAACTCACGAATATTTCCGGGCCAATCATACCTTTGCAAATAGGCCAGAGCATCATCTGAAAAAGTAATATTTGAATTAGGAAAGCGTTGTAATAGGTGTTCGATTAGGTACGGAATATCCTCTTTTCGCTCACGAAGCGGTGGGATTGTTAAATGAACGACATTTAATCGATAATACAAATCTTCTCTAAATTTTTTGTTTTTTACGGCTTCTTGGAGGTCTTCATTCGTTGCTGCAATGAGTCTCGTATTTGTCCGGAAAATTTTATCGCTTCCAACAGGCATAAATTCTCGTGTTTCCAACACCCGTAACAATTTTACCTGAATTGAACGAGACGCTTCTGCAATTTCATCAAGAAACAATGTACCTTGACTGGCGATGGAAAATAATCCTTTCCGTTGTTGAGTCGCTCCGGTAAAGGCTCCCTTTTCGTGACCGAACAATTCACTTTCTAATAGTGATTCGGGAATGGCACCGCAATTGACCCCGATAAAAGACTCTTGGCTTCTTGGGCTTGCATGATGAATAAATCTGGATAAAACTTCCTTGCCTGTGCCTGTTTCCCCTTCAATTAACACATTCACATTTTTTTGAGCCACCTTGTAAGCTGTTTTCAGTAGTTGCTCCATTTTTTCACTTTTGCCGGTAATAAAGCCGATTTCATGGGCGATGCTTTTTATAGTTTCTTGTGCAGTTTTATCATTATCTTCCAGTAAGCTGTCTATTTGTTTTTCCAATAAGTCAATATCATCAAATGGTTTTTCAATATAATCAGAAGCACCGAATTTTATTGCTTCCACAGCTGTTTTTATCGTGCTGTACCCGGTCATAATAATGGCCTTACAGCGAGGTTGGAACTTTTTTAGTTGTTGTAAAAGGGTTAGACCATCCGCATCAGGTAATTTTAAATCAATCATCGCGGCATGAAATTTTTGTAAGGAAAAATTAATTGAAAAAAACTCTTTTCCACTATTTACAACTTGTACCCGATATCCTTTTGCGGTAAAAAGGCGGGACAAAAAGTTACCAATCTCGATTTCATCATCGATAATTAATAAATTGATCACATTTTCACCTCAGTTCCTTGAGAAGATTGAACAGGTAATTTTAGTGTGAAAGTACTTCCTTTATTCAGTTGACTAATCACATCGATGGAGCCGCCGTGTTTTTTGGCAATTCCTAAACTAACCGATAATCCTAACCCGGTTCCGCTTTTCTTCGTTGTATGAAACGGGTGGAAAATGTTCGATATCCGTTCTTCTTCAATTCCGATTCCATTATCTTTAACAGTTAAATGAAGTTCGTTATGCTGATAAGAGGTTTTAATTGTTATTGCCTTTTCTTGGCGGGATGTTTGTTCCAAGGCATCTTTCGCATTTAATAGTAAATTGATGATGATTTGTTCAATCTGAGTCCGGCTGCCCTCAATTAAAGGTAAATCCGGTTGTAAATGAATATGAAATTGAATTTGATTTTTTTCAAATTGATATTTTATTAGATTTAGTACTTGACTGACCGCTTCATTTAAAGATACAGGTTCAAAAATATACTCGTCCTGTCTTGAAAAAGTTAGAAGACTTTTAATGATTTGCTTGCAGCGATCACCGCATTTTTTTATATCGTAAAGGAGAGAAAAGACCGGATCTTCTTTTGAAAAATCTCTCAATAACAACTGGGAATTTCCTAAAATGGCTGTTAACGGGCTGTTCAGTTCATGGGCAATCCCTGCAGCCATTTCGCCAATCGCAGCCAATTTTCCGGAATGAATCAACTGTGCTTCCATTTTTCTTTTTCCTGTTACATCTTTGATATAAGCAATAACACCGTATAAATTATTTTCTTTATTATGAATCGGATAGCTATATACTTCACAGATTGTTTGATCCGGGTAATTTAATTCCAAATAACCGGCTTTTTGAGCGTTAAATGTATCGATAATTAATTGTTTCAATGATGGTTCATTTATTAAAAGGTTCGTTTTTTTCCGAATTTGATAAAAATCATTTGCCGCGTCATTATATTGTAAAATATGTAAATCTTTATCAAACACAATGATCATATCATCAACTGCTTTAAATGTGTCTTCCCATTGTTGTTTCGCATGTAAAACTTCACCGTATAATTGAACGTTTTCAATGGTTATCGCCAAATGATCGGTCAGTTGTTCAAGAAAGGACAGTTCATCTTCGTTCCAAATGGTTTGATCCGTACGCCCCATACACAAGACGCCGATTTTTTTATTTTTACTGTAGATGGGAAGTACTAAAATCGTTTGTAAATGAAGTGCTGCTAAATGTTTTTTTTCATAGAAATGAATGGGTGAGCCGACTAATTCCTGTAAAATTATTTTTCTTTC
The DNA here is from genome assembly GCF_020554505.1 of Caldibacillus sp. 210928-DFI.2.18. NCBI lineage: Bacteria > Bacillati > Bacillota > Bacilli > Caryophanales > Bacillaceae > Caldibacillus > Caldibacillus sp. 210928-DFI.2.18. The sequence goes on along the minus strand of NZ_JAJCHL010000047.1, from coordinate 1,795 downwards.
ATTTAACGCAGTCCAATAAAGAGAATTATGTTCAAAAATGGTCGAACCGATTTTTACACAGCGGCTGTCTTTAGGGTAAACATTGACGAGAACAAGTTTGTTGTTTTGTAGTAAAGATATGCTGATATGGTCAAAATCGATGAGCATCTGCAATTTATCAATCATATTTGATAAGATATTGTCTAACGGCATATCAACTTTTATACTTTTCATTATTTCGTTCATGATTTCTAATTGTAAATTTTTCTTTTCCAATTGTTCGACCGTTTTCTTTAGCTCCGTGTAGTAATTTTTTTTAGAAGATTTTATTCCTGTTAACTGGGCAATCATTTCTTGTTTTTCTTCAAGCATAATCGTTCACCGCCTTATAAGATGTTTTCCAACAATGTTTTCACTTGAATAAAATCCATATCGCGAGGATTTGTAATCATACAAGCATCTTCTAGTGCGGTTTGACTAATCAGGTTGATCTCATCTTCAGTTATGCCAATATTCCTTAACCTTTTCGGAATTCCAATATCCTCTGATAATTGATTGACAAATGCAACGGCTCGATTTCCTGCCTCACGCTGTGTTAACCCCCTTGTGTCAATGCCCATGATTTCAGCGATCTCTGTAAAACGTTTCGGCACGGCAATAAAGTTAAAATCCATAATATGCGGCAAAAGGATGGCATTGATTTCCCCATGCGGAAGTGGAAATCGGCCACCAATGGCGTGTGATATGGCATGAGCAGCACCTAAAATCGCATTGGAAAAAGCAAGTCCGGCTTGTAAACTAGCCATAGCCATGGCCTCTTTTGCTTCCATATTCGTTTTTGAGGCGACGGATGGGCGTAAATAATTTGTGACAAGGTAAAGTGCATTTTTAGCTTGCACATCGGTTAATGGTGTCGCGGCAATACTGACATAAGCTTCAATCGCATGTGTCAGCACATCCATTCCCGTTGAGGCAGTTAATGCACTATCCTTTGTCATTAAAGTAAAAGGGTCGATGATGGCAATATCAGGTACTAACGTTTTCGATACAATGGTCATTTTTCTTTTTCGCTCGGAATCAACGATAATGGAAAACTGTGAAACCTCTGAACCCGAACCGGCCGTTGTCATAACCATGACCATGGGAGGGAGCGGTTTTTCAATTTTATCAATTCCCTCATAATCACTAATTTTTCCACTGTTTGTCGCCAGTATTGCGATTGCTTTCGCTACATCTAAGACACTGCCGCCACCGATTCCGATAATGGCGTCACACTCATTTTCCCGAAAAACAGACACACCTTTCACAACTTCAGTATCTTTTGGATTCGTTGTTATGTCTGTAAAAGTGGCATAAGGTAAATGACTGTCTTTACATGTTTGAATAATTTTTTCCAGCCAACCGGCGTTCGCTACCCCTAAATCACTGACAATAAGTACTTTTTTGGCTCCTAAACGAAGGCACGCTTCACCGACTTGGCTTATTGCATTAGAACCGAAAATGATTTCAGGTGTTACAAATTTTTTAATATGCATAAATACCACCCTATTAGAATTTTTATCAAAATATTTTTTTAAAAGAATTTCGATTTTAAGGAGATTAGTATAATCTTGTTTTTGAAAGAGCTTTCATTTTCAGTTAGGATTCATGTGATCTTATAGAAAGTATATCTTCTGACTTGTTTTAAACCCACATTTCGCACGTCTTAAGTGAAATTCATCGTAATTTTTGAATGAACTTTATCTAAATGGCTTGATGGGGTGATATCTTCATTTTTTGATGGATTTTCGACAAATTTCTATTGAATTCGACATTT
>NZ_JAJCHL010000046.1:0-27659 GCF_020554505.1 Caldibacillus sp. 210928-DFI.2.18 | reverse complement strand
TAGCCCTATGGGACAAATTAATCGGAAATTGAAGCCAAAATGTCCCATAGGAGTGACCGAACAGCGCTCTATCGGACAAAGCGTTCTGAAATAACCTTCAAAAACCTCCCCTGTCTTGGTTGCTTTCCCCGTACACTTGCATTTAAATCAAGCGAATTCCCATCCTTGCCGAAATTTATAATTTCTTAACGTACACAAAAATTTAAACTACACATATTCCGACAACAGTGTTAAAATAGGAAAAAGTTCAAAATTTGATTGATTAGTAATCTTCTTGAAAGCGAGGTAATCAAGTTGGTAGAAATGCGTAGTGACATGATTAAAAAAGGAGTCGATCGGGCACCGCACAGAAGTCTTCTTCGTGCTGCCGGCGTAAAACCGGAAGATTTTGGCAAACCGTTTATTGCGGTTGTCAATTCCTATATTGATATTGTTCCTGGACATGTCCATTTACAGGAGTTTGGAAAAGTCGTGAAAGAAGCAATCCGTGAAGCGGGTGGCGTTCCGTTTGAGATGAATACAATTGGTGTGGATGACGGAATCGCCATGGGGCATATCGGGATGAGATACTCCCTTCCTAGCCGGGAAATCATTGCCGATTCTGTTGAAACTGTTGTATCTGCACACTGGTTTGACGGAATGATTTGTATCCCGAACTGTGACAAAATTACACCGGGAATGTTGATGGGGGCACTACGGGTTAATATCCCAACCATTTTCGTCAGCGGTGGTCCAATGAAAGCCGGTCGGGACAGACAAGGAAACCCGCTTTCTCTAACATCCGTATTCGAGGGCGTTGGTGCTTATCAATCAGGCAAAATCAGTGTAGACCGATTGCAAGAAATTGAACAATTTGCCTGTCCGTCTTGCGGTTCCTGTTCCGGGATGTTCACGGCAAACTCGATGAACTGTCTTGCAGAGGCTTTAGGTCTCGCCTTACCGGGAAATGGTACGATTTTGGCCGATACAGAAGAGCGGAAAGAATTTGCCAAACGTTCTGCCAAACAATTAATGGAACTAATCAAAAAAGATCTTAAACCAAGAGATATCGTAACTATTGAATCTATCGATAATGCTTTCAGTTTGGATATGGCGATGGGTGGCTCGACAAATACCGTTTTGCATACCCTTGCCCTAGCACATGAGGCAGAAATCGATTATCCGTTAAATCGAATTAATGAAATAGCAAACCGGGTTCCTCATTTAGCTAAAATTGCTCCGGCCTCCGATTATCATATTGAAGATGTCCATCGGGCCGGTGGTGTCAGTGCCATTATTAATGAACTTTTGAAAAAGCCGGGCGCATTTAATGGTGATTGCTTATCAGTTTCCGGAAAAACGATTCGTGAAAATGTGTCGGGTTGTGAAATTATTAATAAAGATGTGATTCACCCATTGGATAACCCACATTCTGAAACAGGCGGACTTGCCGTATTGTTTGGGAACCTTGCCCCGGATGGTGCCATTGTAAAAGTGGGGGCGGTGGATCCTTCAGTCGGGGGTTATCATCGCGGACCGGCGATTTGCTTTGACTCCCAAGAGGAAGCATTGTCCGGTATTATTTCCGGAAAAGTAAAAGAAGGTCATGTCGTTGTTATCCGTTATGAAGGACCAAAAGGCGGTCCGGGAATGCCGGAAATGTTGGCACCTACCTCCCAGATTGTTGGTCGCGGACTTGGGGCAAAGGTCGGTTTAATCACCGACGGACGTTTTTCTGGTGCATCCCGCGGAATCTCCATCGGTCATATTTCTCCTGAAGCCGCTGAAGGTGGTCCAATTGCTTTTGTAAAAGACGGAGATATGATTGAACTGGATTTAAATAACCGAAAAATTACCCTTGAAATTTCTGATGAAGAATTTGAAAAACGGAAAGCGGAATGGAAAGGTTTTGAAATAAAAGTGAAAAAGGGCTATTTGGCTCGCTACTCAAAACTTGTTACTTCTGCAAGTACAGGAGGCGTAATGAAAATTTAAAATATCGTTTTAGCTATCCGTACGATAAACGGATAGCTTTTTTAATGCTTATTCTCTTCCCTGCCGGCGTTTTTCAACTTCCCTGCTACATGGATCGGGCAGTAAAATGTTCCAGTAAACGTTCGATTTTTTTGTAGTCGAGTCCAATTGAATTGGTAACATATTTTTCGAGGAAAGAACCCAATTTTTTAAATGACAAATATGCTCTAGCATTTTACCTCGCGTTAGCAGCAAGCAATATATCAACACGAAAGGAGGCAGAAACAAAAAATATTGTTTTACCTCCCGTTCTTTGTGATGATTTTTTTATTTCTAATTATGGCAATTGATGACCTGCCGAAAGATAAATATCGTACCATTCTTCCCGTGTCAATACGATATCAGAAGCTTTAGCAATTGAGGTCAAACGTTCCAGTCGCATTGTGCCAACAATCGTTTGAATTTTTGCCGGATGCCGTAAAATCCAGCTAACGGCAATAGCTGATTTATCTACGCAGTATTTGTCTCCTACTTCTTGAAGTTTGGCATTTAATTCCGGGAATTTTTCATTATCGATAAAAAGCCCTTCAAATTGACCGTATCTGAATGGAGACCATGCTTGAACAGTTATATTGTTTAAACGGCAATAATCAAGTACTGAATCATCCCGATTGATTCCAACATCATTTGTCATATTTACGTTTAATCCGGCATCGATCATACCCGTGTGCATGACACTCAATTGCAGCTGATTGATAATTAGATCTTGCTTAACATACTTTTTTAAAAGTTCGATTTGCATTGGGTTTTGATTACTGACACCAAAATATCTTACTTTCCCGCTTTCTTTCAATACAGTGAATGCTTCTGCCACTTCCTCCGGCTCCATTAATGCATCCGGGCGATGAAGTAAAAAGATATCGATGTAATCCGTCTTCAATCGTTTTAAACTGCCTTCAACAGATTCTATAATATGTTTTTTCGAAAAATCAAAGCAGATGTTCTTCCCGTTTTCCTGTCTGATTCCGGCCTTTGTTTCCAAAATCATGTTTTCACGAATGGAAGGATTTGAAGCAATCGCTTCTGCAAAAATTTCTTCTGATTTTCCCCCGCCATAAATATCCGCGTGGTCAAAAAAATCAATACCGAGTTCCAGTGCATGATGAATGACTTTTTCTGCTTCTTTTACTGATAGTTTCCACATCCCCATACAACCTAAGGCAATATTAGGAGCTTGTAAATCACTTTTACCAAGTTGAATTCTTTTCATCATTCCCACCTCTATTATCATTTCTACATTCAGCTTACCATATTGAAGTCTAAAAATAATTACAAGTTCATGAACAATTCCCTGTTTTTCCAAATATCAACAAAGGGATGTCCAAAAGGTCAAGTGCAAACCTTTCAACATCCCCTACTTAAGATTTATTTATTTGTATTACAAGTTTCTTTCAAGCAATTGATGCAATCCTTTATCTCCATCCCCTACTTAACTTTACAGGACATTAAAATATCTCGCTTCCGGATGAGCGACCACAAATGCAGTAACAGAGGCTTCCGGCTCCATCATAAACCCTTCCGTCAACTGGATGCCAATTTTTTCAGGTTGCAATAATTTAAATAATTTCGCTTGGTCTTCCAAATCTGGACATGCCGGATATCCGAACGAAAACCGTTGACCTTGATATTTTGCCTGAAAACGATCTTTCATTGAAAAATCGAGCGGATCCGGAAATCCCCAACGATCGCGAATTAATTGGTGAGTTCGTTCTGCTAACCCTTCCGCCAGTTCCAATGCCATGGCCTGGATTGCATGACTTTTAAAAAATTCACCCTTTTCCTTAAACTGAATAGCCAACTTGCGAATATTTTCCCCGGCTGTTACAGCAAACAAGGCTATATAGTCATGAGGAATATCCCCCGTCTGTTCACTCACATAATCAGCAATACATAAATATGGCGGCTTTTCTTGTCGTGGAAAGTTGAAAGTTTCGATGATTGTTTTTTTCGTTTCTGAATCCAGAATATGGATGGTATTTCCTTCACGATAAGCAGGAAAAAATCGGTAAATTGCAGACGGTCGGAACCAATTTTCCACTTTTCCTAATTCGAATAATTCATCGATCACTGCTTTTATTTCCACTGCCTTTGCGTGATTTTCAGCCAGCATTTTGTTAATATTTCCTTTTAGTCCAAAATGATGTCCAATCAACATTTGCATATTCACATAAGGAATAATTTGATCCAGTTCTATATTTGTCAATATATGTTCGTGACAATCAACCGGTTGAAAAACAATCGGTTTCGATACATCAGACTTGTTTACTTGTTTCTTTTCCTCTGTTTCAGCAACCTTGGAAAATGAGTTCGCCTCTTTCTTTTCCGCATTGGCAGAAGAGAACGTTTCCGGCTCCTCCATTAAACGATTGGCCAAGGCTAATCCATCCATTGCATCTTTTGCATAGAGAACCGGTCCATGATATTCCGGTGCAATTTTATTTTCAGTAAATTTTCGTGTTAAAGCGGCACCACCGACAAGAATAGGAACAGAGATGTCTTGGCCTTGCAAATCTTGGGCAGTTAACACCATTTGTTGTGCCGATTTGACCAGCAACCCGGACAATCCAATGATATCCGGTTTTTCTTTTTTTACTGCTTCGATTAATGTTTGCGGTGCTACTTTTATTCCTAAATCGATCACTCGGAATCCGTTATTCGATAAGATAATGTCAACTAAGTTTTTTCCAATATCATGAACATCCCCTTTGACCGTTGCCAGCAACACTTTCCCCTTCCCGTTTGTCTCCTGCTTTTCCATGTAAGGTTCAAGAAAAGCAACAGAAGCTTTCATTACTTCCGCACTTTGGAGTACTTCCGCAACGATCAGCTGATTGTCGTTGAATAACTTGCCAACAGTATCCATTCCTTGCATCAAAGGTCCATTGATGATATCCAGTGGATTTTTATATTTTTCTAACGCTAATTTTAAATCATCGATTAATCCATGTTTTGTCCCTTCGACAACATATTGCGCCAGCCGTTCTTCCAAAGATAAATGAACATCCGGTTGTTTTTCTTCTTTCTTTTTATCACGATAAAAATTGGTAAATTCAGCAAGGGTTATATCATTTGTTTCAAATAATAATTTTTCTGCCAAAATCCGTTCTTCTTCGGGAATCGAGGCATACCGTTCTAATTTTTCTGTATTCACAATTGCATAATCTAACCCTGCTTGTGTACAGTGATATAAAAAAACTGCATTCAGTACTTCTCTACCGGCCGCCGGGAGTCCAAATGAAACATTACTGATACCAAGTATGGTTAAACAATCGGGGAATGTTTCTTTTATCAACCGGATTCCTTCTACTGTTTCTTTGGCAGAACCGATATATTGTTCATCACCGGTACCAACCGGAAAAACGAGCGGGTCGAAAATAATATCAGTAGGTGAAATGCCGTATTCATTTACCAAAATATCATATGAACGTTTTGCGACAGTTAATTTTTGCTCCCTCGTTAAAGCCATTCCACTCTCATCAATGGTACCAACAACAACGGCCGCACCAAATTGTTTCATGAGCGGAATTATTTCATGAAATCTTTTCATGCCATCTTCTAAATTTATCGAGTTAATAATCGACTTCCCTTGGATATATTCCAGTGCCCGTTTTGTTACCTGCCAATCGGTTGAATCAATAACTAAAGGAACCTTAACTTTCTTGACAACTTCTTTGATAAACATTTCCATATCATGAAGCTCATCCCGGTCCGGATCAGCAAGACAAACATCAATGACATGGGCTCCGTTTTTCACTTGATTGCGGGCGATTTCAGCCGCTTCTTCATATTTTCCCTCTGAAATCAAACGTTTAAATTTCCTTGATCCGATCACATTCGTCCGCTCACCAACAAATAGCGGTCGCATCGTTTCATCATATCTTAACGGTTCGATACCGGAAACACGATGTTCATGCCGTTTTTCGCCTAACGGTCTCGGTTGAATCTTTGAAAGTACTTTAGCCAATTCACGAATGTGGTCCGGTGTCGTTCCGCAACAACCGCCGGCAATATTTAACCATCCTTTTTCAGCAAAATCTTTTATTTTTTGCGCGAGTGACAGCGGCGTTTCATGGTAATGTCCTTCTTCATCCGGAAGTCCGGCATTCGGATAACAGCTCACGGCAATTTCGGCCATATCAGCTAAAGTCCGGATATGATCCGTCATAAATTCGGGTCCGGTTGCACAGTTGAGTCCCACAGCAAATGGTTTGATATGTTCACTTGATATATAAAAAGCTTCAATATCCTGCCCGGCTAATGTTGTCCCCATTGGTTCGATCGTTCCGGACAGCATAAGCGGAACTTGAATGCCCATTTTTTTTGCCGCTTCCTGTATGCCCAAGAAGGCTGCTTTCACATTTAACATATCTTGACTCGTTTCCAGCAGTAAAAAGTCAACACCACCGGCCAATAAACCTTCTGCTTGAACTTGGTAATTTTCCACTAATTGATAAAAGGTGGCACCACCGGTCACGGATAACGTTTTTGTTGTCGGACCCATTGAACCCGCTACAAAACGGGGCCATTGTTCTGTAGAATATTTTTTTACCGCCTGTACAGCCAATTCCGCACCTATTTTATTAATTTCAAAACTTAAATGACCAAGCCCGTACTCATCAAGAACAAGCGGGGTTCCGCCGAATGTATTTGTTTCGATTATATCCGCACCCGCTTCTAAATAAGCTTCATGAATACTTTTTATCACGAGCGGAGCCGTTATATTCAAGTACTCATTACAGCCATCGTATTCCTCTCCCCCGAAGTCCTCTATGGAAAGTTCTTTTTGCTGAATCATTGTTCCCATTGCTCCATCCAGGATGAGAATCTTTTTTTCCAACTGTCTGTTCAACTTATACACTGGTAATCTCCCTTTCTACTTTCATCTGTTCTTTTTCATGAATGTAATTGATGAGTTCAACAGACATTTGATAATTTAAAAACGGGGTAATCAGATAAATGCCGTGAAAGAGATCAAAGGCGACATCAATCAAATGTTTCGCAATCGCAATCCCTTCCCGCTTCCCTTGTTCTTTATCATTTCCTACCTTTTTCATTTGTTCACGAACGGAATCAGGCAGTTTAATTCCGGGTACTTCATTATGAATGAATTCCGCATTGCGAGTGCTCGTTAACGGCATAATCCCGATATAAATCGGAACATCTAAATGTTTCGTTGCGTCATAGATATTCATAATCAACTCTTCGGAATAAACCGGTTGTGTAATAAAATAATCGGCACCGGAGTGAATTTTCTTTTCTAATCTAGCAACTGATTTTTCAATAATTTTTACATGAGGGTTAAAAGCAGCCGCTACTGTGAAATTTGTTTTTTCTCCTAAAGATGTTCCGGAATAGGATAAACCTTCATTAAATTGCTTAATTAACCGAATTAAGTCAAATGAAGTCAAATCAAAAACCGATGAAGCTCCGGGAAAATCACCAATTTTTGTCGGATCACCGGTTAATGCTAAAATGTCATGGATACCTAACGCATGTAATCCCATTAAATGTGATTGAATACCGATTAAATTCCGGTCCCGGCAAGTTAAATGAACAATCGGGCGGAGATGATAACGATTCTTCACAATTTGAGCACAAGCAACATTACTAATCCGCGGTGATGCCAAAGAATTATCCGCAAGTGTAATTGCGTCAATCTTTGCGTTTTTTAACGCGCTAACCCCTGATAAAAATTGACTCATCGGCAATGTTTTAGGCGGATCAAATTCAACAATAACGGATCTTCTACTTTTTACGATATCAACCAGAGACGGTTCATGAACTTGTTGAATTTGTGTTAATTGAATGGTTGGTTTTTCTTTAATAACTTTTTTCTCAGTGACCGGAGAAAGATTTTTCACCGCCTCAGCCATTGCCCTAATATGTTCGGGTCTTGTGCCGCAACATCCTCCCAATAAACGGACCCCTTCTTTTACGAATTGAATCGCTGCTTCATAAAAGTATTGTTCATCCGACTCATATACTAATTGTCCATCTTCCATTCTTGGCAAACTTCCATTTGGATAAACAGATAAAAATGCACCATTTGGTATAGGGATCTCCTCAAATGATTGAATCATATGGTATGGTCCGAGCCGACAATTCAGTCCAACGATATTTGCGCCAAGATCAATAAGTTGGTTGAAACCTTCCGCCAAAGGAGTCCCGCTTTGCAATACACCCTTTTCATGTAAAGAAACATTTGCCATTATCGGTAAATCTGTTTTCTTTCTTGCTACTTCGAGAACCGCTTTTAATTCATCTAAATCATAATAGGTTTCTAATAAAATTCCGTCAACTTGTTCTTTCAGTAATATGTCCAATTGTTCCTCGAAGCTTTGTAAAATATCATTTGTTGAAAAAATTGCTTTTTGGAAAGTCCGGATCCCGCCGATTGTACCGAGAACATAAACCGGCTTACCGCTTGTCTTTACCGTTTTTTTTGCGATTTCAACTGCTTTTGCGTTAATTTCTTGTACTTCGTTTTCCAATCCGTAACGGGCAAGTTTGATCCGATTTGCTCCATATGTATTGGTTTGAATGATCTTGGCTCCCGCTTCAATATACTCCCGATGAATCCGTTCAATTTCTTGCGGATTTGATACATTTAGTTCTTCAAAACAACGATCAATCCCGTATGAATACAACAGTGTTCCCATAGCGCCGTCCGCTATCAAAATTTGCTTTTCAAGATCTTGTATTAATCCCATTGTGTTCCCCCCAATAGAAAAAAGCCTTCCAAAGAAGAAGACTTTTTTATCTAATCTTCTTCTTATCTTTCGTGCCGAAAAGAAAGCACGTTGGATTTAGCACCGTGGTACCCATAGGTATCCGGTTGCTGAAGCTTCATCGGGCCAGTCCCTCCACTTCTCTTGATAAGAATCATCCATTTACTTTTTCTAATATAAATTACTCTTACTTTAACGAATTTTGATAAAATAATCAATAAAAAAATGAAAACTTCATAAAATATTTTTGTCTTTTTTTGGCCATTCGTCTATTCCAATCTTGTTCAGTCAAAGTCGGTTAGAAACCGGGCAAATAGTTCAAACCAAATTTTTCCTAATAATATTCCTAATTTTCACCCATTATTTCGTTGCAAAAACTTTTGATAAAAATGAACATTGCGCTTATACTACTAATATCAAGTGAAAAAGATAGATTGGTTTCGAGAGGAGAAAAAATAATGGTAAATGTTTTAATTGTCAGGGCACACCCGCTAAATCAAGAAGTTTCTCGGTCTATGAAAGTAACCGATGCCTTCCTTAACGCTTATAAAGAGATACACCCGGACCATAAGATTGAAGATATGAATTTATATCACGTAAACGTCCCTGAGATTGACCGAGACCTGCTTAATGCATGGAATGATTTGAATCAAGGAAAACCTTTTGATTCGTTATCTGATTCCCAACAGCAGAGGGTAAATATGTTCAATTCATATACGGAAGAATTTCTGCAACAAGATAAAATTATTATTGCGAACCCGTTGTGGAACTTAAGTATACCGACACGATTAAAAGCTTGGATTGACTGTATTACCGTGGCCGGGAAAACATTTAAGTATACGGAAACCGGATCGGTCGGTATTGTGAAAGGAAAAAAAGTCCTACATATTCAAGCAAACGGAGGAGTATATAATGGTTCAGACCCGGCCAGCCAATATGTGAAAACGATTTTTACCTTTTTAGGTGTGACCGACTTTCATCAACTATTTGTTGAAGGGATGGACCATAACCCGGAAAAAGCCGATGAAATTGTAGAAAAAGCAGTCGAAAAAGCCCAACAATTGGCGAAAGCTTTTTAGGAATGACTGTTTATTCTCTATTTAGGATGAACAACAAAGATAGATGGAGGTGAGTCTTTTGGTAAAGGACGATCACAATCATAATGACTCCGGATCAAAATATCACGAAACCCATGCCGGACAATTGCCCGATTACGGCGGTAACAGTAAAGAGGAAAAATTGTTAAAAACAACTAAGAAGAAATAACAGTAAAGTGAAACTTCCATCGGTGGGGTTTTTTATCCCACTGATGCCACAAATAAAACGCCTACGATGGCGTTTTATTGTTTTCCAATTGCTTTTTTAATGTTGATGGTGAAGGTGAACTTCATATTGGGTCCTACACATAACTGAATTTTCATGGGGATTTTCACTGTTCTCCATTTGAATGGTGACATGTTGAATCCCTTTATGAGCCAATTCATGTTCAATGTTCCGTAAAATCTTTTGACAATCAGTGATCGATAAATCTCCGTCAACAACAGCATGGCAGGATAGGGCATTGCTCCCGCTCGTAATGCTCCATACATGCAAATCATGAACACTGATTACTCCGGGTATGTTTATCATTGTGTTTACAATGTCATCAATATCAATATTTTGCGGTGTCCCCTCCATTAAGATATGAAGAGAATCCATGGTAACCCGCCGACCACTGTTCAAAACTAAGACGGCAACAATAAGACTGGCAACCGGATCGGCCCAACCCCAACCAAATAGCATAATGAGAATGGCTGCAACAATTGCTCCTATCGAACCTAACATATCGCTTATTACATGCAAAAATGCTGCATGCAAATTTAAATTTTCATGCGTATCACCTTGGCGCATCATAATCCAAGCAACAAGAATATTGACGAATAAACCAATAATCCCGATTACAAACATACCTGTTGACGCAATTTCCGGCGGGTTGGAAAATCTGCCAATTGCCTCATAAATGATAAACACGGCAATCACAATAAGCGTTAGACCATTAAAAAAGGCCGCCAATATTTCCAATCGTTTATATCCGTATGTTTTACTATAATTTGCAACTTTTTCCCCAAAAGTAAATGCTAATAATCCAATCCCCAATGAAATTGAATCGCTTAACATATGACCGGCATCGGAAAGAAGTGCTAAGCTGTTCGTTAATAACCCGCCAATTGCTTCAACAATCATATATCCTGTTATGATCAAAAAACTTATCAATAAGGCTTTTTTATTCCCTGTATGGGAATGGCTATGGCCATGATGGTTTGACATTTTAATCCCCCTACGTATGAAGCATATTTTTTACTTCCAATATATTTATCCATGTTCATATAGGAATGTTCCAGCGAAAAAATTTTTCCTCCGGCCATATTATCCTATCTTAAAAAGAAAAAATGGTCACTGACGAATCTGTGTAAACATAAGACATTTTATTCATGGCGTGCATGTTCAATTGCTTGTTTTAATAAATCCATGACATGGTTATCGTCATAGGAATAATATAAGGTCGTTTTCTCTCGACGGTACTTCACAAGTCGTAAATTTTTTAAAAAACGTAATTGATGGGATACGGTCGATTGTCGTAATCCTAAGATTTTAGCAATTTCATTTACCGCATATTCCTTTTCGAAAAGCAGATTTAGAATCCGAATTCGGGTCGGATCGCTCAATGCTTTAAAGGTCTGTGAAACGACAAATAATGTTTCCTCGTCTAAACCTTTCTCATTCGGTTTCTCGAGTCTTTCATCTTCCCCCATAAAATGATCACCTTCCATATTCTTATATTCATATATTAACATATATTTATATATTAATCCAGTTAAATCCAGATGAACTTTTTCAGTAAGCAAATTTGGTCAGGGATAGCAAATTTTTTATTCATTTGTTACGATAAACTTATACTTCATTACAAACTCCAATAATGGACATATAGAAAAGAGGATTCATTATGGAACAAAATATTCGTTTCCAGTCAAAAATTCATGTTGATTTACGCGATGTTGATTTTACAAAAAAAGTGAAATTAAGCACCCTTTTTAGCTATTTTCAAGATGTCGCAAGTCTGGCCTCAGTCGAATTAGGTTATGGAATTGAACAACTGGAAAGCCAATTTGGGGTAAGTTGGGTCTTAATTCGAATTCGTGTTGAAATTACCCGAATGCCGGAATGGGACGAGAAAATAACAATTGAGACTTGGCCGTTAGAACCTAAACGAATCGAATTTGAAAGAGATTATCTTGTCCGTGACGCCAATGGAGAAGTCATCATCCGGGCGGTTTCGGTCTGGGTATTAATGGATATCCATCAACGGAGACTGAAACGCAATGATGCAATTGGCATTCATTATCCAAGTGTCATTAAAGAAAGAGCTCTTGAGAAAAAACTGGGGAAATTGAATGGCTATGGACATCTTGAAAAAGTATATCAAAAAGTAATCGGGTATAGTGATGTAGATTTTAACGGACATTTAAACAATTCCAGATATGTTGACTATGCAATGGATTGTTTTCCGATTGAAAATCACCGGCAATTTGAAGTAAAGGCGATTGAAGTAAATTTTATTAATGAAGCCTTACCGGGCGATACCATCACATTGTTTCGTGATGTATCAGAATCCCGTGAAAACAAAATTTATATCGAAGGTCAAAAGGGAGAATCCGGAAATACTGTTTTTAAAGCGACAGTAGAAATAAGCGAAAGATAATTCGTCCATCTTTTGAAATGAGGCTCTTTATTTTATTAGGGAGCCTCATCACTATGATTTTCTTTCTAGCCACTCTTTACTCCATACAGAATAAAGGCAATTCCGATAAATACCCAAATAATTTTTGTAAAAGAAATTTTATCTGCCATCCCGATTAAACCAATGGACGTTGTCGTAATTAAAATAAGCGGTCCGATCAATGCTAAAGAGCTATTGACAACTAAAGCTTTCTCTACATTGTTTAACTTCAAAATAATTAGTGCAACTAATATTTCTAAGGATCCGGAAAAAATGCGTAAAAATGCCATCCCTAAAATTGCCTTTTCGAACATTTGAAACATGTTCTGCCCTCCTTTACCTAACTATAAAATGTATATGAAGCAGTAGGAAAAAGAAGGACAAGTTTTTATTCGCCATAAAACAATAAAGTGCGGGATAACGGTTTTGTCTTTACCATAAATATATTATGTAAAATATTCCAGCTTTGCTTCCGGAAAAAACTTTTTCATATATGCATGTAAATGTTTCTGAATTTCTAATTGCTCATCATCTTTGTATACATATTTGCCTATACCATATTTTCCCCACTTATATTTTCTCGCTTCTTCATTCAGTTCCAGTTTTGTCATTGGATAATTTTTTTGTATGACTCGTTTGGCCGGTTTTGTAAAACGATGCTGAATAAATTCAAACGTTAAATCTTTTCTTACCTCTTGCGGCAATTCCGCATCCAATCGTTCAAATGAATGGTAATAACCTTCCTCCCATCCTTCATGCAAATAGATAGGAGCGACAATAAACCCTAATGGAAAGCCAGCTTTGGCAACTTTTGCGGCTGCTTCAATTCTTTTGGTTAATGGTGCCGTGCCCGGTTCAAAGTACTTTATTACATAATCGGCATTAATACTAAAGCGGAATCTTGTTTTGCCATTATGTTTCGCATCTAATAAATGATCGACGGAATCAAATTTCGTCACAAACCGGAGCCTGCCATATTCAGACTCACCAATATGTTCAATCGCTCGCTTTAATGAATGGGTTAAATGATCGATCCCAACAATACCAGACGTACATGAAGCTTCAATTCTCGTTATTTCCGGCGCTCGTTCCTCCATATATTTATCAGCAGCTTCAAAAATTTCCTCGACATTTACATACGTTCGAATATACGGTTTATAGCCCATTGTCGTTTGTAAATAGCAATAATGGCAATGACCCATACAACCGGTCGCAAGTGGAATGGCATATTCCGCAGAGGGCTTTGATGTATCGAAACGGAGCGTTTTCCTTACTTCGACGACTAATGTTGATTTGGCCACTCGGTATTTCTGAAAATCATTATCGCCGGGTAAATCACGTATTTGATTGTGGGATGTCGTATAGCGAATTTCTAAATTCATTTTTTCAAATTTATCAAACAATTGTTTTCCGAGCGGATACTCTAAAGCTTTCGGTTCAAAATAAACTAGTCGGGGCATAAACGGCTTCACGATCAATTTCACTCCCTTCTTTAAAAATAAGTCTCTTCATCATCACCAAAAAAATAATGATATGCTTGTTTTGGTTCTTCCTCACTTTGAAAAATAGCGATTTCATCTGAGAGCGGATAATATGTTTCATATAAAAAAATAGCCAGTTGATTTGGATTATCGGGATGGCGAACGACTGCAGCTTCTTGTATATTGGCAACATCTTGTGTATGAGGATTGCGATAAAATACATAGACAATATCCCCTGCTTGATAAGAATGGTTTTCATCAAAAAAGTTCATCTAATCACCTCTTTCATCTACATTTTGCCTATAAAAACTTTTATTATAAAAAATTTTGCTTGGTAATTTTCACTATTTATGTTTCATCAATCGTTTTGAAGAGAAAAATTTATGATAAATAATATGATCTAGCAATTTTTCAGTCCGTCCTTTAGCCGCTTATACTCATTCTTAAAATTTACTGCAACAAGCCTGGGGAACTTTTACATCCTTAACGTAAAATAAAAAATGCCAGCGAACCTTAAAAAAGGTGGCCAAGCACTTTTTGAACAGCCCTGCTTTTAGAGCTTCTTCAATTTCCATATATCATTTACATATTCTTGAATCGTCCCGTCACTGGAAAATTTACCGGAATGGGCGATATTGGTTACGCTCATGTTCAGCCATTGATAACGGTCGCGATACGTTTGATCGACAAGTTCATGTGTTTCTAGGTATGCTTCAAAATCTTTTAAAACAAAATACGGATCATTATGGTAAAGAATATGGTAATAAATATCTTTAAACTCGATATCGTGAATACCAAATTCTCCGGTGTTTAATTGGTTTAATATTTTTCGGATCCGATCATCGGTATGGTAAAGATCCCCGGCTGAATATCCGCCTTCTTGATAAAATTTCATTACTTCATCGGCTGTAAGTCCAAAAATGAAAATATTGTTATTTCCCACCAGCTCACGAATTTCAATATTTGCTCCATCAAGTGTTCCGATTGTAACGGCTCCATTCATCATTAATTTCATATTGCCGGTCCCACTTGCCTCTTTACCGGCCGTCGAAATTTGTTCACTGACATCAGCCGCCGGGATAATTTTTTCCGCCAAACTAACATTGTAATTTTCCAAAAATATGACTTTTAATTTCCCTTTTATTTCCGGATCATTATTGATAATCGAGGCTACGGTATTGATGAGTTTAATGATTTCCTTTGCCATATAGTAGCTTGGTGCCGCCTTTGCGCCAAAAATAAATGTTCTTGGTGTGATATCCAGATTTGGATTCTCTTTTAATTCATTATATAAATAAATGATATGAAACACATTTAACAACTGCCGTTTATACTCATGAAGTCTCTTAATTTGAACATCAAAAATCGAGTCCAGATCGACTTTCATCCCGTTTTGCTCGTAAATATACTGGGCAAGCACTTCTTTATTTTCCCGTTTTACTTGGTTAAATTTATCAAGCAAAGGCTGGTCCTTTGAATATTTGATTAAATGGATCAGCTGTTTCGGGCGCATAATCCAATTCGGGCCGATTACCTCTGTAATAAGCGAGGCTAATTTCGGATTAACCTGCAATAACCAGCGCCTGTGAGCAATCCCGTTTGTTTTATTGTTAAATTTCCCCGGATCCATTTGATAAAAATATTTCATTTCCCTCGTTTTTAAAATTTCTGTATGAAGCTTGGCAACTCCATTAACGGAGAAACTTCCCACGATGGCAAGTTTCGCCATATGTATTTTTCCGTAAGCAATGATTGCCATTTCCGGAATCTGTTCCCTTAACTCGGGATAATCATTCCAGATTCGTTGACAAAACCGTTCATTGATTTCATGGACGATCATGTAGATTCTCGGTAACAATTGTTGAAACATTTCGATCGGCCAAGTCTCCATTGCCTCACTTAATGTCGTATGGTTGGTATAAGCAAAAACTCTTGTCGTAATAGTCCATGCATCGTCCCAGCCCAATCGTTCTTCATCCATCAAAATTCGCATCATTTCCGGAATGGCCAAGCTCGGATGGGTATCATTAATTTGAATAACGACTTTTTCCGGCAATTTACTAAGGGGGAGACGATGATCTGATTGAAATTCACGAATGATTTGTTGGATGGTAGACGAGACGAGGAAATACTGTTGTTTTAGCCGCAACAGCTTCCCCTCATCATTCGAATCATCCGGATACAAATAACCGGAAATCTGTTCGATGGAATATCGATGATCGAGATCATGGTAAAATTCCGTATTCCCCATTGAACCCTCTTCATAGACAGATTCGGCACTCCAAAGTCTGAGCGTATTCACAACATGATTTTGGTAACCGACAATCGGAATATCATATGGGACAGCCATTACTTTATCTGTGTTTTCGTACTTAAATTCCAGGGAACCGTCTTTTCTTTTGAACATATGAACGGTTCCGTGAAATTGAACACAAATTGCTTCGTCTTCACGCCGGACTTCCCACGGGAACGGTTCTTTCAACCAATAATCAGGCAATTCAACCTGGTTCCCGTGAATGATTCGCTGCTTAAATAAACCATATCGATACCGAATACCAAAACCGTGACCGGGATATTGTAATGATGCTAGGGAGTCTAAAAAACAAGCCGCTAATCTTCCAAGTCCCCCATTTCCCAATCCTGCGTCTTGCTCCACTTCGATAATCTCACCGATGTCGAATCCAAGTTTGTTGATCGCCTCCTGAGCAGCCTCATATATACCAATGTTTACTAAATTATTTTTCAGCAGCCGTCCGATTAAAAATTCCATTGATAAATAGTATAGTTGTTTACCATGTTTTTCTTTATATGCTTTTTTTGTCCGGACCCAATCTTTCATAATTTCTTCATTGACAATCGTTGTTAATGCATAATATAAATCTTTACCGGTTGCTTCTTTCACTTCTTTACCGGTCTGAAGTGTTACTTTTTCTGCTAGCCGATCGACTACCCAGTCAGATGTAAAAACGGTCAAAGGTCATCCCCCTCATTTGTATAGTGGTACTTGCAAAACTTGTCGATAGAGATTGGCGTACTTTTGTGCGGAATCTTTCCATGTAAACTGACTTTTATTCACATTACGGAGAAGTTGAGACCAGTGACTCGGATCACGATAAATGGAAAGAGAGTAACGCAATGTTCTCATTAATTCATGAGCATTATAATTGGCAAAACTGAACCCATTCCCCTCACCGGTCATTTCATTATAAGGAACGATAGTATCTTTCAACCCCCCTGTTTCCCTTACAATTGGCACAGATTTATACTGTAAAGCAATCAGCTGGGAAAGTCCGCATGGCTCGAATTTCGATGGCATGATAAAAAAGTCGCTTGCTCCATAAAGTTTTCTTGCCAATCCCTCGTCAAAATAAAGAAGAGCTCGCACTTTTCCGGGATAATTTTCTTCCGCTTTTCTAAAAAAATGTTCAAACTCCTCGTCACCTGTCCCTAAAAGAATGAATTGGATATCTTCTTCCATAAATTCTGCAAAAATATGTTGCAAAAGATGGAAACCCTTTTGTTCTACCAGAC
Source organism: Caldibacillus sp. 210928-DFI.2.18 (assembly GCF_020554505.1). Classification (NCBI taxonomy): domain Bacteria; kingdom Bacillati; phylum Bacillota; class Bacilli; order Caryophanales; family Bacillaceae; genus Caldibacillus; species Caldibacillus sp. 210928-DFI.2.18. Next base: position 10,149 of record NZ_JAJCHL010000046.1, on the reverse strand, counting down.
GCGAAATACTGATATATAAAGGTTTTTCCCCATCAATTACGAGTCCCAATTCTTCTTGGACCTTTTTCTTATTTTCCGTTTTTTTACTTCTGGCTGAACGAAATTTTACATATAAATTTGGATCTGTCAACGGGTTGTATTCTTTTGTATCAATTCCGTTTAGAATGCCTGATAAATCACTTGACCGGGCATTCAAGATCGGGTCGAGTCCTTCCCCATAATATGGATCCTTGATTTCCTCTGCATAACTCGGGCTGACGGTAGTAATTTTATCTGCATGGAATAACGCTGCTTTCATGCAATTAATTGCCCCATTCCATTCCATCCCGCCCAAATGCTCTCTTGATAATTGAAAGAAGTCGGCGAACACCTCTAAAGGCATGACACCTTGATATTTCAAATTGTGAATGGTAAAGACGGTTTTCATATTCGGTACCGGTTCATATATTTTTGCCAAAAGAACCGTCATACCTGTCTGCCAGTCATGTGCATGTAAAATTTCCGGTTGATAATCAATCAACTTCAATGCTTCTATGACAGCATGGGAGAAAAAAATGAAACGTTCTCCATCGTCATAATAGCCATAGATTCCTTTTCTTGTAAAATAATAATCATTTGCAATAAAATAATAAGTGATTTGCTGATGATTTAACGTAAATAGTTTGGCCTCCTGATTTCGCCAACCGAGCTTGACACCGAAAGTTTGCTTGTATTCAAGCTGATTCTTCCATTGAACATCCATTTCATCATATAATGGCAAAATTACGTGAACATCCATATGCTCAAATTCTTTCAAACTTTGAGGAAGAGAGCCAATTACATCCGCAAGTCCCCCCGTTTTAATAAATGGTGTACATTCTGATGCGACAAATAGTATTTTTTCCAATCTCCTCTCCCCTTCCTTTTTCTGCCAATTGAATAAATGATCCCGGACAAAGTTGAAAACCTTCTAAACGGTTTGCCACTTTGGAACCACATACGGTTTTTCCATGGAGCCAATCAGTTTTTGTCCTTTCGTAATAAAGACATCTTTGTCAATAATAACATTTTCCAAATATACGTCTTCAGCGATGGTCGACCGTTGCATAATAATCGAGTTTTTTACGGTGGCCCCCTTTTTTACCTCTACACCTCGAAATAAAACGCTGCTTTCCACTTTTCCATCGACTACACACCCGTTGGACAGAATTGAATTTTTCACTTCGGCAAGCTCCTTATATTGAGCCGGTGGTTGATTGGATGTTTTTGTTTTAATAAAATGTTTTTCGAAAAAAAGTTTTCGATAAGTTTCCTCGTTTAATAGATTTAGGTTATGCCGGTAATAGCTGTTGATTGAATTAATAAAAGCATGAAACCCGCGATGACGGAATGTTTGAACTTTCAAACTTCCTAAATGATTCACTATTCCGTGATGAAAAAAATGATACTTATGATAGGCAATACAATCATCGACAAGTTCCAGCAATAGTTTTTTGTTTATGATATACGTTCCTGTAAATATATGTGGATTACGCTTCTCATTCGTAATATTTTTTACCCAACCAAGGTCATCGGCTTCAATTCGAAAATACAAATCATGTTCAGGCAAAATCTCCTCTTCTTGCGTGGAAATAAGCGTAACATCTGCATTTCGGTCAAGATGATAAGCGAATGCCTCGTAGTAATCCGTATTTGTAATGAACTGGCAGCCACTAATAAGGACGTAATCCGAATGGCATCGTAAAAAACAATCTCGATGATGATGAAAAAACTGAAGATCCCCTTTTGAAATATCTGTCGGATCATGCCAGTCAGGCGGAAGGATGAAGAGACCGCCATTTCGTCTGTCTAAATCCCAATATTCTCTGGTACCTAAATGGTCCAAGAGTGATCGATATTTGCTTCGGACAAAGACGGCAATTTCATCAATCCCTGAATTGACCATATTTGATAATGGAAAGTCAATCAGTCGATAGCGACCGGCAAACGGAATCGAAGCACTATTTCTGTAATAACTTAATTCTTGAAATGAGTGATGCTCTTGTTCCAGATTGATTAAGCCCATCATCCTTTCCATTAACTTTCACCACCCATCACTAATGCTTTTTGTTCTAACACTTCTTGGTTAATTACAACCGGCTCATCATCATTTACCTGAATCACTGTGCCATCTTTAATTTTTGTATTTTCCATTACAATTACTTTCTTCAATACACAGTTTTCTCCTATTTTCACGCCGGAATGTATAATCGATTTTTCAATTACACTGCCTTTCCCGACATCCACATTTCGAAATAGGACCGATTCAATGACCCGTCCCCGGATAAAACAACCATCATTAATCAGTGATGTATTCACAGTAGCACCTTCACTAATGAATTGAGGAGGGAAATTTAAATTATTCGTATAAATGCGCCATTGTTTATTATTCAGTTTCAACTCACAATCATCTTTTAATAAATCCATGTTTGCTTCCCAGTAGCTTTGTAATGTTCCGACATCTTTCCAGTATCCGTTGAAACGAAAAGCATACAGCTTTAACCGGTCACGGAGCATAAGCGGAATAATGTCTTTTCCAAAATCATGACTCGATTGTTTCTGGGTCGCATCTTTATATAAATAATGTTTCAGTACGTCCCAGGTAAACATGTAAATTCCCATCGAAGCGAGATTGCTCTTTGGATGTTCCGGTTTTTCCTCAAATTCATAAATTTTCAAATCCTCATCCGTATTCAAAATGCCAAATCGTGAAGCTTCATTCCAAGGAACTTCGATAACGGATATTGTTACATCAGCCTTTGTTGCTTTATGTTGGTCGAGTAACTTTTGATAGTCCATTTGATAAATGTGATCGCCGGAGATGACAAGGATATACTCAGGATTGTATTGATTAATGAATGGGATGTTTTGGTAAATGGCATCCGCCGTACCTGAATACCAATCGCCACCGGTTTTTCCCGTATATGGTGAAAGAACGGAAACACCACCGTCTTTTCGATCCATATCCCAAGGTCTTCCGTTACTGATATGTTTGTGTAAATCATAAGGAGCATATTGGGTCAAAACGCCAACCGTATGAATATTTGAATTGGCACAATTACTTAACGTAAAGTCGATAATGCGATATTTGCCTCCAAATGGAACTGCCGGTTTGGCAAGTTGTGCAGTCAGTGGCCCTAACCGTTTCCCTTCTCCGCCAGCTAACAACATGCCGATACATTCCTTCAAAACATCTCCTCCTCATCTTTTTCTTTTATTTTTTTAAAAATGGCAACGGCTAACGGGGGTACTTTGATTTTGATATGTTGCGAGAAACCGTGCCATTTTTTTGGAAAAGTAAAATGGGAACCTTCATTGATTTGTCCCGATCCGCCAAATTTAAGACAATCAGAGTTGAAGATTTCAACGTACTTACCCGGTTTTGGAACACCAATTTGATAGTCATAATAAACAACCGGTGTAAAATTACAAACAATGATTAATTCTGATTCTGTACTTTTTCTCATAAAGGCAATAATACTTTGATCGATATTATGGGGGTCAATCCATTCAAATCCTTCTTTTGTATGATCAAACTCAAAAACTTCGGAATGCTCTATATAAAACTTGTTTAAAGCTTTCACATAATGCCACATTTTGTTATGTAACGGATAATCTAACAAATGCCAATCCACTTGTTCCTTATCTTTCCATTCCGCATATTGAGCAAGTTCACTGCCCATGAACAACAGTTTTTTTCCGGGATGACAAAACATATAACCATACAGAAGACGTAAATTTGCAAACTGTTGCCACATATCCCCGGGCATTTTGTCAAGTAATGATTTTTTTCCGTGAACAACTTCATCATGAGAAAATGGAAGAAGAAAATTTTCTGAAAATGTATACATAAACGAAAATGTGATTAACTGATGATGCCATTTCCGGTGGATCGGGTCCTTTTTCATATATGTAAGCATGTCATTCATCCAACCCATATTCCATTTAAAATTAAAGCCTAAACCACCCATATAGGTCGGTGCAGTGACAAGGGTGAAATCTGAACTATCTTCGGCCATCATGAGAAAATGGGGTGAACGGGCAAACACGGTTTCATTTAATTTTCGAATAAACGCTAATGCCTCTAAATTTTCTTCGCCGCCAAAGGAATTATACATTTTCCCCTCCGCTTCAGACCGATCAAAATTCAAATAAATCATGCTGGCAACCGCATCAACCCTTAACCCGTCGATATGGTATTCTTCCATCCAAAAAATCGCATTGGATATCAAAAAAGATTGAACTTCCGGCCTGCCGAAATCAAAAGCTAATGTTCCCCAACCCCTCTTTTCCGCTTTTTCCGGATCCTTATATTCATATAGAGGTTCACCGTCGAACATCCTTAACCCGTGTTCATCTTTACAAAAATGACCCGGAACCCAATCCATAATAACCCCTATTTGATGTTTATGGCATTCATCAACAAAATATTTAAAATCATTTGGTGAACCATATCTTGATGTGACTGCATAATAGCCGGTAATTTGATATCCCCACGAAAGGTCAAAGGGATGTTCAGCCAAGGGCAATAATTCAATATGGGTAAAACCAAGATTTTTTACATATGGTATTAATTGTTTTGCTAATTCTTGATAAGTGAGGAATTCATTATTCGCTGTTTTTTTCCATGAACCGAGATGAACTTCATAGATAGAAATGGGCGAAGAGTATGGATCAAAATCTTTCTTTCTCTCCATCCACTCATCATCTTTCCAAATATATGTTGAACATTCCGGAGTTAATGATGCTGTTTTTGGTCTCATCTCCGTCTGAAAGGCAAAGGGGTCCGCTTTTAAAATGGTTTGATCAGAGGAAGTTGTAATTGCATATTTATATCGTACGGACGGCTGAATATTTGTAAAAAAGCCGATCCACAAACCTTGTGAATTAATTTTTTGCAATGAATGTTTATCTGGTTCCCAGTCATTGAAGTCACCGACAACGGAAATTTTTTTTGCATGAGGAGCCCAAACGGCAAAGCGGAATCCGGCATCACCATTCCACTCTGTAAAATGGCAACCTAGCATTTTATAACTATAGTAATTTGTTCCTTGATGAAATAAATAAATATCTTGTTCAGAAATATGATAATTCACAGTATCTCCCTCTTTTACCAAAAATGAATGATAGAGCCTGATCTAACTTATTAAATAGGTGGAATAGTAAACAAAAAGGTTTTATATATTTTAATGCTAAATATAGTCATAATTATTTTATAATCATAGTTTTCTTCAGAAATATAACTATTTATGTTTTAATTATAAGGAGCAATTATAATAATATTATATCACTTTTATAAACCGTATCAAGACAATGCAAAAGAATTTTTGACAATTTTCTTAAAAATAATAAAATCGGTCAAAATTTGTTAAAATAGATGTAAATTGTTAAACTGTTTTTACTAGTAAAAAAAACCTTGATTGAGGTGTTCTTTTTGGTTAAACCGGTAGCCTGGATGGATGACATAAAATTAGTAACAGTGTATATTAATTCATTTATTCCTAAATTAGATAATTCATTCCCATTGATTTTTCAAAAGAAAAATAAAATTCCTTTTCAAATAACTCAAATGACAAATTTGAATGAACATGTATATCAAATTTACCTTTCCGAAGCGTTGCCAATTGGAGAAGAAGTTGTCTTACAATGGGTGGACACGGAAATCCCGATCTATCCGGGAAAAATTGTTCGTACTGATTGGTTTGATCAACAATTTTCCGTTAACAACATTCAGTTCGGGGCAATTTGTTCCGAAGATGAAACCATTTTTCGGTTATGGGCACCTACTGCTACTTCAGTCATTTTACGATTAAATGATCAATTATATGAAATGATCCGGGTTGAAAAAGGAGTTTGGACAAAAAATATCGCAGGAGACTGGCATGGAGCAATATATGAATATATCGTTACCGTAAACGGAAATACCCATGTCGTCATTGATCCTTATGCGAAAGGAAGTCTCGCCAATACATCAAAAGGTGTTGTCATCAATTTTTCAAGAACGATGAAACTGAATGCAAATAGGCCAAAAATAGCCTCGTTAAAAGACGCCGTTATATACGAAATTCATGTCCGTGATGCGACAAAGGATCCTGAAAGCGGTGTAATAAATCGCGGGAAATTTCTTGGTTTACAGGAAATTGGTACGAAAACAGAAAAGGGTTTTTCCACCGGGCTCGATTATATAAAGGAACTAGGAGTAACCCATGTCGAACTGTTACCGATCAATGATTTTGCCCGTGTCGATGAGCTGAAACCAGATACACAGTATAACTGGGGATATGATCCACTTCTATATCAAGTCCCGGAAGGAAGTTACTCGACCAATCCCAATGATCCCCTTTCAAGAATTAATGAATGTAAAAAAATGATTGAAGCATTCCATCGTGAAAACATCGGTGTCGTCCTCGATGTTGTTTTCAATCATGCTTTTATAGAAGAAAATATTGAGGAAACCAATTTCGAAAAGATAGTCCCCGGATACTACTTCCGCTACGATGAACAGGAGAATTTAGCAAACGGTACCGGTTGCGGCAATGAATTCGCAACTGAACGAAAGATGGTGCGCAAATTTTTTATTGATACCATCGACTTCTGGCTAAAAGAGTATCAAGTAGACGGCTTTCGGTTCGATTTGATGGGATTAATGGATTTGGAAACAATGAAACAAATCTACAAACGTTGCCAATTAGAAGAAATTCCTATTATGTTGCTCGGTGAAGGTTGGAATCTTCCGTCATCACTGCCGGAATCTGAAAAAGCAATGGTGGCAAATGCTTCGTGTTTAGAAGGAATTCGTTTTTTCAACGACCGGTTTCGTGATGTATTGAAAGGAAATCTATTTTCCTTGGAGGATCGGGGATTTGTAAACGGCCAGGGAAGGTTTTTTGAAAAACTTCCTGACATTGTCTCCGGATCTTGTTTGGAAAAATACAGTTCGCCTTTTGTCCCGGACGTAACTCAAACCATCAATTATGTTGAATGTCATGATAATCATACGTTATGGGACCGGCTTTCCATCACAAACAGTAACGAACCGGAATCAGTACGGAAAAAGATGCACCAGCTGGCCACCGGAATCACTCTGGTTAGTCAAGGCGTTCCTTTCATCCACGCAGGCCAGGAATGGTTCCGGACCAAAAAGGGCGTTGAAAATAGTTATAGTTCTAGTGATGAGATCAATCAATTAGATTGGAAAAAAAGAGAACAAGAATTTGATACGATTGAATTTGTTAAAAAACTAATCCATCTTCGCAACAACTATGATGTCTTCCGAATGAGATCAAAAAAGGAAATTGAGAAGCGGTTACACATTTTAAAGACAAACCGGCCGATTTTCGGCTTTACTTTACTTGGCGATAAAGAAGAATTTGCAATTTATATTAATCCGACAAAAGCGTGCGGAAAAATTTGGTTACCTTCTTCCGGTCAATGGAAAATGATGGTAACCAATGATTTTGTAAATCGTGTGACTGAACGTTTGATTATCGGTGAATATACGAACATAAACCCACTTGAATTTCTTGTTTTCATGAAAAGTTGACATGTAATTAAGAAAAGCGTAGTGCGCCGGCTTAGCGAGGTACAAGCTGGCCGGATAAATAAAAGCGCAACGTCCTGTTGTAACACATGTGTGATCACGCCCGATCTCCCCGCAATGAGAACAGATTTGCTTCCTCGAATAGGCATCGCACGAAGAAATATGCGTTTAGCATTTTTCGAGGATAGTACTGTAAAGTTTGCTAGTCGCTAGCGCTCAAAGCAAGACAATTAAACCTAATCCCAAGCTATTTACTTGTTTTTTATACTTTCTTAATCTTTTAAGATAAATATGACTTATTTTTAACAAAAACAAGTATATTGAGTTGTAAAAATCATTTTCTGGTATATAATAAAAATAGAAGATGATACTAAAAAAAGGATGCCTTAAAAATGGCATCCATATATACAACTACACTGCCAGAACAGCAGTGACCGCATGAATTTCAGAGCAGAAAAACCCTACCCTTTAAAACACTTGGTCGGTGCAAGGGTGGGGTTATTTCTTTTTATTGAGAAAGATAGCCACTAAAACTGATATGAATGTTAAAATAAACATTCCGAAGGCTAACATCAAATTTAGTGCTTCATACGTAACCACCAGTGGCCACCTCCCTTTGAAAGGAAGTTTTTAAAACATCACCTCCATTCAAAGAAAGATTGCGGCCACTGCCCACCCTGCTATGTAGTTGTAGTCTCAATTATATCAATTTTTTCAAGCTGGTTCTACTTGTATCCGGTCGTCAATACTTTTTTCTTTCAAACTCTGCTTTTATGCAGATACCCCATTTGCTCCAATTTTCCTTTTACACCTAAAGCGCTTTCTAATTCGATCAGTAATCTTTTCTATGTTTTATCCTACATAGTACAAATGCATCTGCATTTCTTTTTCATGTAAATTTAATATCAATAACGAATCGAACTCGGCAAGCTTTTATACCGAATTAACATAGTCTCCGTTTAATTTATTATAGATGTCCATTGAGTTCCTCTTATGACTGGAATTACCATAATAGAATCATCAACCGATAAGAAAACTAATATTGCCGCTACGAACGAAAGGAGGGATATTTGATGATTAAAAAATATTATCCGGTTTTATTGTTAACCTTTAGTTTGCTCACCGGATGTAATGGAAATTTTGGTGCAGACAACGGGAATGAAAATAATCAAGTTAGAGATACGAATATGGAAGAAAGTTGGACACCTAATCAAACTTCGCCATATTATAGCGTTACCAATGACGAAATCCATGCCAACCGAAGATCAAATGGTGTTAGGCAGATGACAAATGACAAAAACAATGATGAAATTTCAGCAACTTCAACAAAAACGAACAGTAATAACTATCCCCATACGAGGCCGATATTAATACAAGAGGCAAAATATGATTACGTACCAACGAATGGAGAACAAATAAGTAATCGGAATGAAAGAATCCAAAGATATTTTGGCGGGCAATTCAGCCAATTTTTTGGGGGAACAAATCGAGGGCAAGGCAACAATAATCAACAAGCGGAACCACCAAATGAAGGACAGACAGGTGCACCCGGAACAAACAATGAAAACCAACAAAATACAACCAATCCAGAAGCCAATCAAAATGCAGGCATATCGGAATTCGCCAGACAAGTTGTAAACTTAACAAACGAACAAAGGCAAAAAAACGGATTGGCTCCTTTACAAATTGATACGACATTAAGTGATGTCGCCCAAAGAAAATCTCAAGATATGCAACAAAATAATTATTTTTCTCATACAAGCCCCACCTATGGATCACCGTTTGATATGATGCGTGATTTTGGTGTTACCTACAAGACGGCAGGAGAAAATATTGCACAAGGGCAAAAAACGCCTAAAGAAGTAGTAAACGCATGGATGAACAGTTCCGGGCATCGTGCTAATATATTAAATAAAAACTTCACCCATATCGGTGTTGGTATTGAAACACAGGGATACCATTGGACACAAATGTTTATCGGGAAGTAATGAAACTCTAGCGTAACTAATTTAACTTACCTCAAAACGGTGACGTGATTGGGGCTCGTCGCCAAAATAGCAAGTTTTTCGGCTCAAAACGGTGACGAGATCAAAGCTCGTCGCCAAAATAATGCTTTTTTCTTCTCAAAATGACGGCGAGAACGGGGCTCGTCGCCAAAATAGCAAGTTTTTCGGCTCAAAATGGCGACGAGAATAAGTTTCGTCGCCAAAAAGTGAAGTTTCCGGCCTCAAATTGATGACGAGAATGGATCTCGTCGCCAAAAAATGGGGGTTCCGGCAAAAAATGACGACGAGAATGGATCTCGTCGCCAAAAAGTAAAGTTTCTCGGATTAAAGTGACGACGAGAAAAGGTCTCGTCGCCAAAATAAAGCTATTTTCTCCTCAAAATGGCGACGAGAACGGGATTCGTCGCCAAAAAATGGGGGTTCCGGCAAAAAATGACAACGAGAATGGATCTCGTCGCCAAAAAAAGGAGTTTCCGACCAAAAAATGACGACGAGAAAGGGCCTCGTCGCCAAAAAATGGGGGTTCCGGCCAAAAAATGACGACGAGAATGGATCTCGTCGCCAAAAAGTAAAGTTTCTCGGATT
>NZ_JAJCHL010000045.1:0-28399 GCF_020554505.1 Caldibacillus sp. 210928-DFI.2.18 | reverse complement strand
ACAACGCTATGAGACAAAATGCAGGGCAAAAGAATGAAAACTGTCCCATAGGAGATGCCAGATTGGATTCTATGGGACAGAATGCACTTTATGAAAGGAAAAAATGTCTCAGAGAAGAAGTCCTCATAATACCAAATTATCCCTTTACTGTATACTTGTACATTAATCCAAAAAAAGCTGCTCGCTTTTTCAATTGTGGTTCCTTAAACCAACACAATTACAGCGAAACAGCTTAAAATGTCATTAAATTAAATTTCCTCAATTTCTTTTAAATACGCATGTAAAGCTTCTTTCCAATCAGGAAGTGGGGTAAAACCTTGTTTTTCTAATTCAGCCTTGCTTAAAACAGAATATTTCGGGCGTTTTGCAGGTGTTGGATATTGTTCCGTTGTTAGCGGGTTCACCTTAACCGACAAACCTGCTTGTTTAAAAATCTCCACTGCAAATTCATACCACGAGCAAACACCACTATTGGTTGCATGGTAGGTGCCGTATTTTTCCGTTTGAATCAGTTCAATGATAAATTTTGCTAAATCCATCGTGTAAGTAGGGGAGCCAACCTGGTCAGCAACAACGCCTACTTCTCCACGTTCTTTTCCCAGTCGAAGCATCGTTTTTACAAAGTTTTTCCCGTTTTTGCCGAAGACCCAGGCGGTCCGGACAATATAAAACCGATCCAAAATTTCCTTCAAAAAATTTTCTCCGGCAAGTTTTGTCCGACCATAAGCGCCAATCGGATTAGTTGGATGGTCGACCTCATACGGCTCACTGGCATTTCCTTCAAACACATAGTCCGTGCTGACAAAGAGCATTTTGGCACCAATCTCCTTCGCTGCCTGTGCCAAATATTTCGTTCCTAATGCATTCACCTGATAAGCCGTCTCCTCATCATTTTCAGCACCATCAACGTTTGTATAGGCCGCACAATGAACAATCACATCCGGCTTGACCTCTCTAATTTTCCCCTTTACAGCCTCTTCATTGGTAATATCCATTTCTTTCCGGTCGACACCGGTTACGATATGTTCCTTTGAATCTAATAATTTGACCACATCATGACCAAGTTGCCCGTTAACTCCGGTTACTAAAATATTCATAATTACTCAACCTCTAATCTATCACCATACTGTTGTTTAAAGTATTGTTGATATTCACCGGAAATAATATTTTCCCACCAGTCTTTGTTTTCCAAATACCAATCAATCGTTTCTTTAATACCAGTTTCAAAGGTATGTTTCGGTTCCCAGCCAAGTTCCGTACGAATTTTCGTTGCATCGATTGCATAACGACGATCATGGCCCGGACGATCTTTAACAAATTTAATAAGGGACTCCGGTTTTCCTAAATGTTTTAAAATCGTTTTTACAATTTCAATATTCGTATGCTCATTATTTCCGCCAATATTGTATACCTCACCGACAACCCCTTTATGAAGTACGGTATCAATAGCTTCACAATGATCTTCCACATATAACCAATCACGAACATTTAACCCGTCACCATAAACCGGTAAATCTTTATCATGCAAAGCGTTGATAATCATTAACGGAATTAATTTTTCCGGAAAATGGAATGGACCGTAATTGTTTGAACAACGGGTGATGTTCACAGGCATTCCGTATGTTTCATGGTAAGCGCGAACGAGCAAGTCAGCGCCGGCTTTACTTGCACTGTACGGACTGTTTGGTGCGAGCGGAGTTTCCTCGGTAAAATAACCGGTCTCACCAAGCGTACCATATACTTCATCAGTGGAAACTTGTAAATATTTCTTCACACCGATATTTTTTGCAGCATCTAACAGAACTTGAGTCCCTTGAACATTGGTGCGAACAAAAATTCCGGGATCAGTGATGCTTCTGTCTACGTGTGATTCTGCAGCAAAATTAATGACATAGTCAAATTTTTCTTCTGCAAAAAATCCGTTAATAAACTCATGATCAGCAATATCACCCTTGACAAACTTGTAATTCGGTTTATTTTCTATCTCTTTTAAATTTTCAAGGTTGCCTGCATATGTTAAAAGGTCCAGGTTAACAACTTGATATTCAGGATATTTCTTCACCATGTAGCGAACAAAATTACTGCCAATAAATCCTGCTCCACCTGTTACTAATACTTTCATCATGTACCTCCTATTTTTATAAATAAAGTTCAACGTGGCCAAATGCCAGCGTTTCTTGTGTGTTTTTTGGAAGGTCTTATTTCTTGTAAAAAAATTAAAATCTGCTTCTCAATGTTTTTGATGTAATCCTAAAAGGCACCTATTTTTCATAAACAAAGTTCAAATCTGCTTCTGCAAGGGTCGGGTGTTTCGTATCTTTGTCTGATAAAATAGGTGCAGATGTCGGCCAATCAATGCCCAATGCCGGGTCATTCCATAAAATACCGCCATCATGTTCCGGTGAATAAAATTCGTCAACTTTATAAGCAACAATACAATCAGGTACCAATGTACAAAATCCGTGGGCAAACCCTTTTGGTACCAATAATTGACGATTATTATATTCGCTCAAAATAACGCCTGTCCATTTTCCGTATGTAGGAGAACCTTTACGAATATCGACAACAACATCATAAATCGCTCCTCTTACTGCACGCACCAATTTCAGCTGGGCTTTCGGATTTAATTGGAAATGCAGACCACGGATTACCCCAACTTCACGCGACAGCGATTGGTTATCCTGCACAAAATGATAATCAAGTCCAAGTTCAGCAAAAAGTTTTTTGTTATAACTTTCCATAAAATAACCACGGTGGTCACCAAATACTTTTGGTTCAAGAATTTTAACGTCAGGGATACTTGTATCAATTATGTTCATTGAAATTACCTCGATTCTTCATCAAAAATCCAATATTTTACTGAAAAAATTCAACATTAAACAGACTAAAATTAGTAAGAAATTATCCTTGATTGGCAATCTTAATCAAATATTGTCCATATTGATTTTTCTTTAACGGTTCCGCTAACTCCAACAATTTCTCTTTATTAATATACCCCATTTTGTAGGCAATTTCTTCAAGACAAGCAATTTTTAATGTTTGTCGTTTCTCGATCGTTTCAATAAATTGCGATGCCTCAAGCAACGATTCATGGGTACCGGTATCAAGCCATGCAAAGCCACGGCCAAGCAATTCAACATTCAGCTCGCCCATTTCTAAGTATGCTTTATTTACATCTGTAATTTCAAGCTCACCGCGGGCAGATGGTTTAATATTTTTCGCAATATCAATGACACGATTATCGTAAAAATATAGGCCGGTAACTGCGTAATTTGATTTCGGTTGTGCCGGTTTTTCTTCAATCGATACAGCTTTTCCGTTTTCATCAAATTCAACGACACCGAAACGTTCAGGATCATTTACATAATAGCCGAAAACCGTAGCTCCTTTTTCACGGGAGGCAGCATTTTTCAATAAATTTGTAAAACCATGTCCATAGAATATATTGTCGCCCAGCACTAAAGCAACATGATCATCACCAATAAATTGTTCACCAATCAAAAAAGCCTGAGCTAAGCCGCCCGGTTCGGGTTGCACTTCATAAGTAATATGGACACCCAGATCCGAGCCGTTTCCAAAAATTTGCTCAAACCGACCGATATCCTGCGGCGTAGAAATAATAAGAATCTCTTTAATTCCTGCCAGCATTAAAACAGACATCGGATAGTAAATCATCGGCTTATCATAGACAGGTAATAACTGTTTAGAAACAACTTTTGTCAGCGGGTAAAGCCTTGTTCCACTTCCCCCGGCTAAAATGATACCTTTCATTCGAATCCTCTCCTTTAATCGTCTTGATAATAGAAAGAAATTTTATAAAGAAATATATACGTTATTAACACCAATATCTATAATAAAAGAAAAGAACAGAAATGGCACTATTCTTTAAAAAAAGATACAAAAACTTAATGTTTTTTCTTGTGTGATAGGATTGCCTGGATCGTTCCAATTCTTCCTTTTAATTGAGTGGTCAAAGATCGCCTTTTGATAGCCGTCACATTTCCGCCATGCCGAACATATTTCATCAGCGGTTCACTAATATGAACGATTTTTTTCCGCTCTATCATACAAACAAGAGCGATCCATTGATCATGCATTTCAATAGAATCCGGAAATGGTAGAATCAACGGTTTCAGCTCTTTACGAAAAGCCATCATACAGCCGGTATAAGCATTTTTAATGATGTTTCCAAATAAACCCTGTTCGATATCATTGTTATTAAATGTATTCCATGAGAGTTCGATTATTTTTAGATTGCCATCCACAACATAAGCATCATGGGTAACCAGCATAACATCCGGGTCTTGAAAGGCATTTTGTACTTTTGCGACTTTGTCGTTTTCCCAAATATCATCTTGATCAGATAGGAAAATAAAGTCTCCTTTGGCAAGTGAAATGGCTTTTTCAAAACTTTTTATCGGACCTGAATTAGTTTCATTGATATGGATTTCAACCCGGTCACCATAATGCTCCCGAATCAATTTCACAGTATTATCAGTTGATCTGTCATCAACAATTAAAATTTGATCATTCTTATCCAATTGCTTTATGATCGATTCCAATTGTCTGATTACAAAATCTTGGCCATTATAGGTAGCCATACAAACAGATATCATTTTCATCAACCTCCTTTCAATGATAGGAGCATACGTAACGTATAAAGGGCGATTTTTTTATTTTTGACAGTTATAATCTGTTTAAGAAGTCGTTTAAAAAGTTGTTTTCGGTATTCGGGAAATAATTCACGTTTATATTTTTTATAAAAAGTGAACTCGGAATGCAAGATACTTTTGTAGCGGGTAAGTGAAATAGAATTATAATCCATAACCGATAAATCATGATGTAAATAAATATCGAGTACAAAAGTTTTATAATTTTTTGCGTAAATCTCATAAAATAACCAGTGATCTAAGTAATCCAATGGAAATTCCTCGTTAAAGCCCCCGATCTCTTTAAGGAATGCCACTCTTATTACTGCTCCGGAATTAATTGCCATTACCGGTACGGATTGGATGCCTGGTGAAGGCTGTTGTCCAGTTAACGGCCGCAAACTAGAACTGTAAACGGGAGAGACCCATTGATTACCTGTTGTTATTTGTGGAACAATTGCTACCACCTTTGAGTCTACCTTGGGTAAATGAAAAATCTGGTCAACATACTCTTCTGTTACCTCTGTATCATGGTCAAACAAAATTAACCATTCACTGTTGCATTTTTTTGCTTTTTGTAAGGCATAATTATAAGCAGTTGAAATACCTAAATTTCGTTTGTCGTGTACATAGTGAACAGATACTTGCGAGTACTTTGCCGGATCAAAATGTTGACTTTCAGGACTATTGTCGTACAAAATAAGTTCTATTATAGGAGACTTGATATCCTGTTTAGATGAAATCAAATTAATAAAAGACCGAAATGTTTTACTCGTTTCAATTTTTTGCTTATAAAAAACAATAACAGCAGTAAATTTCATTTGTAGGACCTCTTATACAGGTATTGTCTTTACTTCATCTTTTCTAATTTGGGAATAAATTAATACAATTAACATAAATCCCATTCCAATTGGGTTATTTATGAACGGATTGATATTAGTCAACAACAACACTCCCAAAAATATTGACATGAAAGAGATATCTGTTGTATTAAGAGTCTTTTGACGTTTAAAAACGATATAAAAATTAATATAGACAATCAGGAAAAGAAATCCCCATATAGATAAACCAATCAATCCTTGTTCGACCAAGATATCAAGAAAACTCATTTCGATTCCGCTGATTCTCCCATCTATTTCCGTCCCATATCCAGTCCCAAAAATAAAGTTAACCGGATTGCTTAATAAAATATCTTTAGATGCTAATATAAAACTCATCCTTGTATTCACACTGACATCATTTACTTCTACTCTTTCTTTAGTTTGACCTTTACTTCCCTTAGAACCAAGTATCAGCTTTTCTTCCAAGCCATATTTGAGGCCTGAATTGTCTACCTGTTCATCAGCAGTATCAATTTGGAAACGTGAAAGGGTCATGGTCTGGTATAATATAGGTACAGATATGAACACAATTAATAAAATGGCTGACTTTTTCAAGAAAAATTTCGAGTTACCTAGTAATCGGATTTTTTCCTTCAAACCTTTAACCGGGTCTGTAATGATTTTAGTATCAATTAAAAGGATGGCAAGAATACTAACCATAAACGCTAATAAAAATCCGCGTGTTTCAGACCAAATAATTGATAAAGTACATAAAAATATATTAAATAGATCCACCTTAGAATGTTTTTTAGTTAATGCTGCGTTAAGTGATAAGATCAGACCAATCAATACATAAAAATGACTTTTGTAAAAAACACTGTTACTTGGTCTGAAAAACAAATCGTCGTTCATAATCGTATTCAAAAAGTTAAAGTAATCATTGAAATTATTAATGAATACAGTTTTTCCTAGTAAGGTTATTGTAATTGTGAAAATTGCAACTGTTAGAGCGGAGTATTTTATAATTTTTACAATATGAGTAATCGAAAAACGGGAATTATTAATATAATAGGCCAATGGGAAATAAATGGCTATATAGGAAACTCTTAACAAGTCAGTTATAACCGCAGAGAGCGGATGACCGTAAATCCAACCGATAACTGCACCAATGAAACACCAACCAATCAACATATAAACACCAATTGTTACTGGTGTAAATCGAACAAATGTGTTTACTTCCTTGTTAAAAAAAGATTTTGTTTTAATTAATCGGAAAATGAAAGTGCAGAACAATAAAATATATAAAACTTGTCGGATGGATAAGATTCCAAAATCGATAAGCCTCCCGCCACCTCCGATAAACAATTCAATAAATAGTACGTTTAATAGAAATTTTTCAAATCTAGACATAAAAATGTACTCCCCCAATATGATGCTGGATTCTAATGATTTGTTTAGATCCACTTCCATCCCCATTTATTAAAGAATTTTACCATGGATTTAACAAATATTTTAAATAGCTTCCAATTTTTATGGGAACCTCTTTCATAAAAATGAACAACAAACGAAAAAGGTGTATAAACTACCCTTCTATTCCTCTTTTTAAGCATCAGGCATAAATCCGTATCTTCAAAATACATAAAATACCGCTCATCAAATCCATTGATTTCCTTATATATGTCTCCTCGAATAAGCATAAAGCATCCGGAACCCATATTGATGTCTACAAGCCTGTCTTGAGGAATATCTCTACATTCATAAGTAGCTAATCGCTTAGCAAATAATTTTTTGACAAAGTCAAACGGGATGAACCGCAATGCATAGTCAAAGACCGTTACGCGTCTACGCATGAGATGCTGAATCGTTCCATCTTCATTTAAAACTTTGGGAACGAGTAATGCAATAGATTCATCATTCTCCATAACGGTTACCATATTATTTAAATTTTCTTTTGTTACAATAATATCAGGGTTGAAGATCAAAAAGTATTTTTCATCAGCATTGAGTAAGTTATAATTATGACCAAAACCAAATCCGTTATTTTCATGATAAAACGTTATATTAGCAAAGTCACTATATTGTTTTAATTTGTTTCTAAATTCGTTTGAAGAATTGTTGTCGAAAACAGCGACACGAATATTAGGCTCGTTACCAATTTCTTTTTTTAGATTATCTAATACATCAAAAATATGTTTACTATTATATGTGACAATGCTGATTACCATTGTTGGATATTCCAAATTTCCCACACTCTCTTAATTTTTATATCATTTTTGTTAAAAACAATTTCATCTATAGTTGCGAACAAACGTCATGACTGTTTTTTAAAAGGAAGTTAATCAATCTTCAATTAGGATAAAGTCCTTATAATTTTACCCTATATGTTAAAAAAACACAAAAGGGATTTTATCTATATGAAACAAAATATTTTATACTTTTATGTCCAAACGGATTTGATTAAAATAATATAGATGTGTATAATTCACATGGGTTAAGATAGGGATTTTGATCAATAAACATTTCGGTTTAATATATAGAATTTCATTAACTGGATAGAGGTGAAATTGAATGCTGTCAATAGTGGTAGTGAATTGGAATGGGGAAGTATTTTTAGAGAATTTTTTCACGAGTTTAGAAAACCAAACGTATAAAGAATTTATTGTCTACTTTGTGGATAATGGGTCACAGGATAATTCAATAAAGATAACGGAAAAATTTACGCGAAATTTAAACATCGATATAATCCGATTAGATAAAAATACTGGTTTTTCTGTAGCTAATAATATTGGGATTAAAAAGGCATTAAAAGATAATAGTAATTTTATTATTACGCTAAATAATGATATGGAATTAGATAAAAGCTGTTTATATAAACTTAATGAGGCGATTCAAAAATTTCCGGAATATGATGTATTTCAGATTCTCATGATGGATTACAATAACAGAGATATTATTGATGCTGCAGGTATCGAATTTAATAAACACTATTATGCTTCACAAATAGGACTGGGGAAATCACTTCATTTTCTTGAAAAGTTATCAACAGATATTCCAGGTGTCTGTGCCGGTGCAGCAGCTTATTCTAAAAGAGCTTTGTCTACCATTAAAGATCATAATGGGAATTTTTTTGATCCAATCTATTTTGCTTATTATGAAGATGTAGATTTAGTACTCCGATTATTAAAAAACAACTTTAAATCGAAATTAGTTAAGGATTCTATTGTCTATCATATTCATTCAGGTACCGGTGGCAAGGAATCGGATTTTAAAACCTATTATCTGGCAAGAAATCTCCTAATTTATACGAAAAAAAACTTACCTAATACTACATATAAAAAATGCTTACCGGTTTATCTATTTAGATTTTTTATACAGGGATTCAAACATCTAATAAAAGGAAACATAAAACGTTGCAAAGCGTTATTGAATGGAATTCGTGATGGATTGTCGTATAAAACGCAAAGGTGAGATAAACACTCCGGACTAGGTCTAAATACCCAAAAAATAAAATTGATTTGGAATTTATAGGATATTATAATGAAAAATGTACTATTTGTCCTTCACAAAAGGGAGGAAATAAGTAATAATAAAAGAGTAATTTAATAATTTTGCAGGGGGTGGCTTATTATATTTGTGAAAAAATTGAATATTTTTTCAATGGCTTTAGCTGGTCTCTTTTTCATTGGTTCCCTTTACTTGGTCGATAACGTTAAAGCTAGCGAAATTACATCTGGTAAGTGGACTGCTAATATATATCCCAAACCTGATTTTCAAGGGACTCCATATGTTTTTGAGACGAATAAGATTGATTACGATTGGAATCTATCCTCTCCTCATGCGAGTATCCCAAGTGATAATTTTTCCGCCCGGTTCATCAAAACATTCACTGCAAATGAAGATCTGATGATTAATTATAAAGCTTGGGCGGATGACAGAGTTCGAGTTTATTTAGATGGAGAGCTTATTATCAATGCTTGGAATAATTCTGCATATAGCTTAAGAGGGGAAGTCAATCAAAGTGTAAAAAAAGGCAGTCATACGCTAGTAGTTGAGTATTATGAAGAGGGAAACAAAGCAGCTTTGAAGTTTACAGACCAAGTATATCCGGTTTTAAAAGTATCTACGGAAAATGTCCATTATAACTGGGGGTTAGGTGGCCCTTCAGGATATCCGTCTGACTACTTTGTGGCCATGTTTAACCAATCAAGATCATTTGATGGTAAGGAATATTTTGCCCAAACCTATGCAGATGATGGGGTGCGTCTAAAGGTTGATGGAACATACAAGATTAATAGGTGGTCAAGTTCCAGCGGGGAAATTGTCAGAAGTATCCTTGGGAAATTGTCAGGAAAGCATGAGATTCAGACAGACTATTATGAACAGACCGGATATGCAACAGTGTATTCTGACATTGTCCCATTTGGAAACTGGCTTGTATATTATTACAATAATTTGAATCTGTCCGGAAACCCAGTTAATGCTGAAATCATTAAGGCTGATTCAAAGGGATGGCTGACCGACAATAACGGGTCAAATTCCCCCATTTCCAAAGTGAATGCAGATAACTATTCAGCAAAATATGTAACTGCCAAGCGAATCAGTGCCGGGGACTATATCCTTCGCATAAAGAGAGATGATCTTGTTCGTGTATACATCGATGGACAGCTTGTGTTTGACGGCTGGAAACCTAGGGTAAGAGATGATGCTGCAATCAAGTTAACCTTAAACAATAAAGACGGTTCGGATATCCATTGGATTGAAATTGATTATGGAGAACAAACAGGTCTAAGTAATCTTGAATTTTGTCTGGAACCATATTCAATCCCTACGAATAAATGGTTAGGAGAGTTTTATCCTAACATGAATTTTCAAGGGAATGCTACCGTAGTTGAAACGGATAACATTGACTATAATTGGC
Source organism: Caldibacillus sp. 210928-DFI.2.18 (assembly GCF_020554505.1). Taxonomy (NCBI): domain Bacteria; kingdom Bacillati; phylum Bacillota; class Bacilli; order Caryophanales; family Bacillaceae; genus Caldibacillus; species Caldibacillus sp. 210928-DFI.2.18. The sequence goes on along the minus strand of NZ_JAJCHL010000045.1, from coordinate 18,011 downwards.
AGCTGTCTTCTCCAAGTGCAGATATTCCAGTTGACGGGTTTACTGCAAGATTTACAAAATCATTCACATTAAAGGATGATGTTGTAATGAATTTCAGTACTTGGGCTGATGACAGAGTACGTGTATATCTGGATGGATCGTTAATTATTGATGGATGGAAAAATTCCGTTTACACCCTTAAAGGGGATGTAAAACAGTTTGTTGCTAAAGGAACCCATACGTTGAAAGTCGAGTACCTAGAAGACGGTAATCAAGCAGCTCTGAAGTTTAAAGACTTGATATTTCCAATGTATAAGCCAAGTTCTTCAACGGTTCATTATAATTGGGGGACTGGTGGACCAACAGGATTTTCTTCTGATTATTTCGCCGCTATTTTCAATCAATCAAAGAAATTTGATGGGAAAGAGTACTTTGCACAGACCTATGCAGATGATGGGGTTCGCCTAAAGGTAGATGGAAATTATAAGATTAATAGATGGTCTAATTCAAGCGGTAAAATTGATAGATCCATTCTTGGACAACTTTCTGGTGAGCACTCCGTTCAAACAGAATACTACGAGCATACCGGGCATGCTACAGTCTATTCTGACATCGTGCCATTTGGCGATTGGCTAGTCTATTATTATAATAATACGGATTTGTCCGGAAACCCAGTTAATGCTGAAGTTATCAAAGCAAATTCCAATGGATGGTTAACTGATAATAACGGAACGAATGCACCAATCACAAAAGTCAATGCGGATAATTTTTCTGCCAGATATGTTACGGCAAAACGCATTGACCCCGGGGACTATATACTTCGTTTAACAAGAGATGATTTGATTCGTGTATACGTAGATGGGTCGCTTGTTTTTGATGGTTGGAAGCCAAGGTCCAGAGATGATGCAGCAATCAAACTAAATATCAGTAATAAAAACGGCTCCAATATCCATTGGATTGAGATTGAATACGCTGAACAATTAGGTGCAAGTAAAGTTGAACTTAGTCTGGAACCATACAAAGTACCTAATGGGAAATGGTTGGGAGAATTTTACCCAAACACGAATTTCCAAGGAATTGCATCTATAGTCGAGACTAATAAAATTGATTATAATTGGGGGCTTTCATCACCAAACGAGAATATTCCTAGTGATAATTTCACAGCTAGATTTACCAAGTCCTTTACTCTTGACAAAGATGTTATGATGAACTTTAGCGCTTGGGCAGATGATAGGGTTCGAGTTTACTTGGATAATGAGTTAATTATAAATGCTTGGGAAAACACAGCATTTACCTTAAAGGGAAATATAAAACAGCTTGTTAAAAAAGGGATCCATACATTAAAAGTCGAATACTTAGAAGCTGGTCACCAAGCAGCTCTAAAATTCACAGACGAAGTAAACCCGATCTATAATGAAACAGTTACAAATGTTCACTATAATTGGGGGACTGGTGGACCTTCCGGATTCCCAACTGATAATTTCTATGCGATATTTGACCAGTCAAGGAATTTTGATGGTAAAGAATATTTTGCACAAACCTTTGCAGATGATGGTGTACGCTTGAAAGTCGATGGGGCTTATAAGATTGATCAGTGGTCAAATGCGAGCGGAAAGATTGAAAAAACAATTCTTGGCCAACTTACCGGGAAGCATTCTGTTTTAACGGAATATTATGAGCAAACCGGTAATGCAGCAGTTTATTCTGACATCGTACCATTTGGCGATTGGCTAGTCTATTATTATAATAACACCAATCTTTCTGGGAACCCCGTTAATGCAGAAATTATATCGGCAAATTCAAATGGATGGCTCACAGATAATAACGGAGCAAATGCACCGATTGCAAAAGTCAATTCGGACAATTTTTCTGCGAGATATGTAACAGCAAAACGAATTGATGCGGGAGATTATATTCTACGATTAGTTAGAGACGATCTCATTCGGGTATATCTTGACGGGGAACTTGTTTTTGACGGTTGGAAAACTAGAGCCAGTGATGACGCTGCAATCAAACTATCAGTCAAGAATAAAGATAATTCTAATATTCACTGGATTGAAATAGAATATGCTGAACAAACCGGTAACAGCAAAGTTGAGTTGAGTCTTGAACCGTACACGATCCCAAGCGATAAATGGGTTGGCGAAGTTTATTCTAATCAAAACTTACAAGGTATGCCTTATATAATTGAAGCTAATAGTATCAACTATAATTGGCAAAATGGATCACCAATATGGGGAGTACCAAGCGATAATTTTTCTGTGCGTTTCCAAAGAAATATAAATATTACGGAAAGTGGTATTTATAAGCTGAATATAAGTGCAGATGATGGTGTCAGAGTATACATTGATAATCAGCTTTATATTGATTCGTGGATACAGAGTGCAGGATACCAACCATATCAGTATGTAAATCTATCAAAAGGTGTACACTCAGTGAAAGTAGAATATTATGAAGCTACTGGATTAGCAAAAGTTCAATTCAGTCTAGAACCTATTGAATTTGACTATTATGAAAAAACGAGAGACGTTTTCCATAATTGGGGAACCAACAGTCCGGCACAAGGTATACCTGCTGATAACTTTACGGCACTGTTTGACCAATCAGGTTATTACGATGGAAATGAGTACTTTGGTGTCACCTATGCAGATGATGGTGTTCGGTTATTGCTTAATGATGAAAGAAAAATTGATCGATGGTCAGCTTCTGCCGGGCAAATTGATACAGCATTTTTAGGCCAAATATCGGGTTATAATAATGTGGAAACCCAGTATATGGAACAAGGTAACAATGCATTTATTGCATCCAATATTGTTCCTGTAGGTAATTGGGTGGCTTACTATTATAACAATATAAATTTAAGTGGATATCCGGTAAATAAAACCGTAGTGTCCAGTGAAAGTAATGGCAACCTTTATCAAAACTACGGTTTGAACGCTCCTTTAGCAAATGTGAATGCCGATAATTTTTCTGCTAGATTTGTAACATTGAAGCATCTTAGTGAAGGGACCTATAAAATTAAAACCAATTCTGATGATGGTATTAGAGTGTTAGTTGACGGAGAAGTAGTAATTGACCGTTGGACGGCCGGTAATAATGTGGAAGATACAGCCAAAATAACGATCAAAAATAAAAACACATCCAATGCGAACGAAAAAGATGTTCACGTTATTGAGGTTCAGTATTTAGAGCTGACAAATAATAGTAAGTTTGAGTTTTCAATTCAACCATACACTGGGTCAACCATATCGGTTAAATATACAAACTATAACCGTAACTTTAATGATGTGCTCACCATTCAAGCAAATAGTTCACCTAAAGTGGATGGGGCAGGATTGTTTACTGCTAGCCGTGAACTTGTTCAGTACTATATGAATCCGAACAACTTCAGTCTAGGTTCCACTGACTTTTATCAATTTCTTGACTTATCTCAATCAGCTGGTTTGGACGTCAATGAAATCAATCAGAGAGTCCTTAGCGGAAAAGGCAGTTTAGCTGGAAAAGCACAAGCCTTTATTGATGCAGGAAAAGAAAGTGGCATAAATGAAGTATATTTAATTGCTCATGCCTTACACGAGACTAGCAATGGAACCTCAACTTTAGCAAAAGGTGTACCGGTCGATGCAAATGGAAATGTTGTAAGTGCTGATAAAGCCAAATATACAGTTTATAATATGTATGGTTATGGTGCTACTGATAATAATCCATTGCAAGGTGGAGCAAAATATGCATTCGATCGCGGCTGGTTTTCACCAGAAGCAGCAATTAAAGGCGGAGCAGCCCTTATTGGAAGGGGTTATATAAATACAGGGCAAAATACACTTTATAAAATGCGCTGGAATCCTGCAAACCCGGGAACTCATCAATATGCTACTCATGTTCAATGGGCTACAGCACAGACAACTCGGATACAACAAATTTATAGTTTGCTAGATAACTATACTCTCGTCTTTGATGTTCCGGTTTATAACAATCAGCCTGCTGCAAGTCCGAAACCAACTGGAGAAAGTCAATACGCTGTTTTACCTGTTTCAAGCGGAGCTGGGAAGGTCACAGCAACTACACTAAACTTTAGAAATTATCCAAATGGACCGATTATCGGTGCTTTGCCTTATAACACAGCAGTATCTATACTAGGTAAAAATGGTGGTTGGTATAAGATAAGTGTAAGTGGACAAACCGGTTGGGTATCTGGTGACTATATTAAACTTAACTAATGGGTTAGAAGAAACATCTATTCAACAGAGTAATGAGAGCCAACCTAAATATTGGAAGAAGCATAGTTTAGGTTTACAGTAACTAAATGAAGTAAGATTCTCTGTTTGAATATGAATTAACAAAGAACTAACCAATAATCTCTAAAAACGAGGCAAGTGGAGAAAATTTTTCGTTTTTCTCCACTTGCCTTTTTATTTTCCTGTGTTTTTTTGGTTGCTGAGTGATGTCTGTTACTCTTAGTATGTTGTGACTAAAACCAAAAATTTCATACTCGATAGGAACATTATCGTATCCCCACATTGAAAAGTATATTGAATTAAAGGACTGTGTGCACTTTACGCGAACAAGCACGTCACAGAAATATTTTCTTATTTTCACTCCGAAAGAAAGGAAAATTAAAAGTACCATTTTTATAAGAGTAGAATTGAATTATAACGAAAAAAATTATATAGTAACTAAAGGGTAGAGGAATCAAATTAAGAAAAATTGTTTTTAGTTTTATTATGATGAAGAAGAAATGAACATGAAATCATAAATAAATAAATTAAATGAGATTAAGAAAGATATTCCTTTTTAAGAATAGGAGCGATGCAAAAATATGAAAATAAACTTTTGTTTACCGGGACCGAGTAAAATTCCAATCGGGGGTTATAAAATCGTTTTTGAATATGCAAACAGATTGGTTGAAAAGGGCCATGAGGTTGGAATTGTCTTTGACTGTAAACAGTTATATACAGGGTATCATTTCCCAGAGTTTTTAAGAAGGATATTAAGTTACTATGCGGTTAAGACAAATCCAAGGTGGTTTCTTCTTAATAAAAAGGTAAAAAAAATATATGCAAATGGAATACTTGATCATGAAGTGCCGGATGCTGATATAGTTATTGCAACAGCAATTCTAACTGTTCATGATGTCCATCAACTTTCATCCAAAAAAGGGAAAAAGGTATATTTTATCCAGGACTTTGAGAATTGGGGATATACGGACGAAGAAGTATATGAAACCTATGGGTTAAACATGAAAAATATTGTGATAGCAAAGTGGCTAAAAGAAATTGTCGACAAACATAGTCATTCGGAAAGTGTATATATACCGAATGGCATCGACCTTACCATTTATGGTATTGATATTCCGATAACCGAAAGAAATCCTTATTCCATATCAATGATGTATAGAAAAGAAGTGCATAAGGGTACAAAATATGGATTAGAAGCGATTAACCGAATTAAAGAGCTATATCCAAATGTTGAAGTAAGGCTATTTGGTGTCCCGGATCGTCCTGAGGAATTGCCTGATTGGATTGAATACACAACAAAGGCCACACAATCACAATTAAGAACCATTTATAACCATTCAGCAATTTATTTAACTCCAAGTGTTATTGAAGGGTTTGGACTAACGGGAGCAGAGAGTATGGCCTGTGGCTGTGCCTTAGTATCGACTGCTTATCAGGGAGTTTTTGAATATGCAGAAAATAATAAAAATGCTTTGATTTCACCAGTAAAAGATGTTGATGCATTAGTGAATAATATAGAAAGACTTTTTAACGATAATGAATTACGTATTAAGATGGCAACTAAGGGAAATACGGATATTAAAAAGTTATCTTGGGAAAATTCCGTCAACCTTTTTGAAAAGACACTTGAGGGACTATTTAATTAAGATTCATTTTTAAGGCTTTAAAAGAGACTAACAGCGTAAGGAGAATATAGATTGGATAAAGTAGATTATTCTTCTCAGAAAAAATTTATTATTGACATTCTATCCTATTTACCGGCTAAAATTATTCCGATTTTAATTTCTTTCTTATGGTCGTATATATTTACAAGAATTTTTTCACCTGAAGAATATGGATTGTATGGGTTAGTTTTGTCAGTTACATTAACAGCCATTTCTGTTTTAACAGAATGGATCGGACAGCCTGTCGGAAGATTTTATTCAGATTACTTTGAGCGGAAGGAACTTCATCTGTATAATTATGCAATTAAAACTTCGATCAAAGTACAAACGTATTTAATCATTATTGCGTCTATAATTTCATTGGGATATACAGCTATTTTTGTGCCTGAAAATACAATGTTGGTATTTACAGCAATTGTAAACATAGTTTTAAATTCATTTTACTCGCTCCTGTTACCTATGATTCCTGCCAGTTTAAATACAAAATTATACCGTATCTTAGAAATTGGCAGACCTGCTATTAGGTTGGTAATAGCTCTGCTCATTGTTGTTTCTATTGAAAAGAATATTTTAGCATTAATCTGGGCTGAGTCTATTTCAAATCTGTTCTTTTTATTGCTTATGATGAAGCCGATTCAAAAACTATTGTTTACAGACTTGAAGACAGATGTAGCTGACTTATCTAAGGGTAAAGAGACCTTTATAAAGTTTTTGAAATTTGGTATCCCAATGGCAATTTGGTTTTTTTGTTCACAATTTATTAGTCTTGGCAGTCGGTTTGTTATCGAAATTTATCGGGATTCTTTTGAGGTTGGATTATATACAGCCAATTTCCAATTAATCAATGGAATTTCAGGACTAATCAGTGCGCCCATTACATTAGCTGCTTTCCCGCTAATAATGAAACTTTGGGCACTAAATGAAAAGGATAAAATTGTACCAACACTTGAAAATATGACAAGAATCTATGGTATTATTGGGATTGGTATTATTGGTGGAACAGCATTAATAGCTTATGAACTTGTTAAAATAGCACTAGACCCTCAATATATTGATGGATATAAGATAATGTTGCCGTTAGTTATGGGCTTTGTTCTTTGGAATGCCTCGATTCTCGGTCATAAAGGCATGGAACTGATGGAATCAACTATGACTATGGTCATTGCAATAACCATAACGGCTATCGTAAATGTAATTCTAAACTTTATTTTTGTAGGGAAATTTGGGTATGTTGCATCAGCATGGGTAACTTTTGCCAGTTACTTCATTTATACCGCGATTATTTATTTTAAATCTGAGCGCTTTATTAAATGGAGAATACCAAAAATATTAATTGTCTATACCTTTTACATGCTTATTGTCGTTTTACTGTTAAAATATCTGTTCACCATTTTTACCATTCATTCAGTTATCATGAGCTTGATTATCAAAGGATCTATTTTCAGTATTCTTTATTTTGGACCAGTTGCATATTATGATTTAAAATTAAAAAATAAAAAGGTAAAAATTTCTGCTAATAGGTAATCGAAGGAATTGGTGAAATATAATGACTTATCTAGGAGGGATCAGGTAGAGATATGTCTAGTTACATAGGTAAAATAAAGACAAAGTACCCAAGTGCCATTAACTATACCGTGTTAATTTTAGTGCTTTATTTTATTCATTTCTTAGTTGAATTAGCAAGTGATGATTTTTGGTTTTCCGAAGTCTCCTCGAAATATGGATTAATTGAATATATTATTAGTCGTTATCAAGGATGGACAGGTCGTGTTTTCCCTGAGTTTCTTTTATATACGATGCTCGATGAACTGGTATGGTTATGGAGAATAATTAATCCGTTGATTATTATTCTGCTATCGTATGGTTTGGTTAGGATACTCAAAAGAAAAGTTGAATTTAAAGATGTATTGCTTGCTTTGGTTACTTTAGGATTTTTTAGTCCATCTATTCTTAGTAATGGTTTTTTTTGGATTACGGGAACTTTTAACTATTCATGGCCAATTGCTTTTGGATTAATAAGCATGATTCCTTATGCTGATATCATTCTGAGAAATGAAACTCCAAATGTAAGAATGTATCCATTTTATTTTTTATTCGGAATCTTAGCCTCGATTAGTCAAGAGCAAGTGGCTCTTTGTATTTCAACTTTTTCTATTTTAGCACTCGGTAGTTTAATCTATAACAAAATTAAAATAGATAAAAAAATGTTACTGTTAACTGGAACCATAATTGTTGGGACTTTTATTTTGATACTTGCACCAGGAAATGGAGTTAGGTGGCAAATAGAGGTTGATCATTGGTATCCTCAATTCGATGAGATGAGTGTATTGGCCAAAATTTTTCTAGGGATGATTTGGCTATTTGAAAAGCTCTTCATAGAAATGAAAGCATTAGTTTTTTTATTATCAATTATCACTATCATATCCTGTATTAAAAAAGAAACAATCAATCAGTCTTGGTATTTTAAATTTTTTGTTCTTTTAGTATTAAGTATCACAGGAGTAAACCTTCTGGGTATCGGACAAAATTACGTTTATGACTTTCAATCAATAGCAAATATTGTTATCAATAAAACAGGGACAATACAAGATATGATAAAAAGCGTTCTTCCTTATTTATTTTGGATAATATGGGCATTATTATTATTGATAGTTAGTATTAAAAATACAAATCATAAATTTTTTGTGTTATTTAGTTATTTAGCAGCAATTAGTACTTTAGTCATAATCTTTTTTTCACCTACAATTTATGCATCAGGAAATCGTGTATTAACTGTCTGTTCAGTAATTCTTGCATTAATTGTTTTAAATTTAATTACTAAAGAAAATATAATTCCAAATAATAGGTTTGCCTTATATATTTATGCAGTAATACCATTCCTGAACATTATTAGAATTCTTCATATCTGGGTTGTTCAGGGGTTCCAATTGTTGTAAAAACAGTGTAATTATAAACGAAAATGACACTTAATGCCTGAGTTTTTGTTGAAGAACTTTAATTTAAGAAGAGATTTAATTTTGAAGGGTTCGAGGTAAAACATGTTTAATAAACAAGTCAAGAATTATCTGCTTTATACTATTGCATTTCTTACTCCTTTACTGATAATGGGTTTGGTCTTTGTAGTTTATCATGTGTATCCTTTTGGAAGTCATTCAATGCTAATGACTGACCAATTCGCACAGTATATTCAATTCTACAATCATTTATATGATGTGTTAAAAGGTAACGGAAGTCTTCTATATACATGGGAATCTGGTCTGGGATTAAATTTTTGGGGTACGTTTGCATATTATTTGTCAAGTCCAATTTCGTTAGTAATTCTTTTTTTTGACCGTGATAATTTACCTGAAGCATTTATTTTTATGACATTAATTAAAATAGGCTTATCTGGATTGATGATGTCCCTCTATTTGACAAAAACACATAGGTCAAACATGATGAATACAATTTTATTTTCGACAATGTACGCTCTATGTAGTTTTGCTGTTGGTTATTTCTTTAATATAATGTGGCAAGATGCAGTATATCTATTGCCGTTGGTTCTTCTTGGAGTAGAAGGCCTATTACAGAAAAAATACAAACTATTAATTATCAGCCTTTCTATACTTTTTATTTCAAATTTTTATACTGCTTATATGGTGGGGATATTTACATTTCTATATTTCTCTATAAGGTGGTTGCTTGTCAATCGATTTAATTTAAAAACTTTTATAAAGGACTTTTTTGTATTTATGCTGTGTGCCGCATTGGCCGCAGGAATTTCTGCCTTTATTACTCTACCAACTTTCTTTCAATTAGGATCTAACGATTACCAACCATTTAAATGGAATACTTTTTTTAACATAGATATTAGGTTTACAGAGCTGTTTGCTAAATTCTTTAATAGTAGTGAAAACTTATTGTTTAAACCAAATGTTTATACAGGGATATTAACATTACTACTTTTCCCATTATTTTTCCTAAATAAAAAGATACAATTAAAGGAAAAATTTTTGTATTTCTTTTTTATGTTATTTTTGATAATCAGTTTACAAGTGCATGGTTTAAATATGATTTGGCATGTTTTTCAAGAACCATCCGGTTTTCAACAACGATTTGCGTTTCTTGTATCGTTCCTGCTTGTTTTTCTGGCCTGTAGAGCTTTAAATACTTTTGATGAAGGACAATTATCTAATTTGATTAAAGTGGCAATTACTGAAATTATTATTTTGGTGTTGTTGCCTGAACTTGTTCCTGATTTATTGTCTTTAAAAGCTGCTTTATTTAATATCATTTTGATTGTTATTTTTACAACAATTCTTTATGCAAAAGTTTTTGTTGGGTACCGAAAGGTTGTAAATATAATATTAATTTTTTTTGTGCTTTTTGATTTGAGCATGAATACTTATAATCATATAAAAACCTTGAATAGTTATACTGAGTATAACTATTCAAGGAATCAATATAATGTTCAGGTTACTGGATATGATGATGTAATCAATAGCCTTGTTAAAGAAGATAAAGGGTTTTATAGAGTCAATTCGTTGATTAAATTAACATTAAATGATGGGCTACGTTTTAACTATAAAGGAATGGACATTTTTAATACATTAGCAAATGGTGAATTGCATGATTTTATGAATAAATTAGGGTATAGTACAACTCTTGGAGCTCGATCGCTTGCCCAAAGCAATGGTATATTAACATCGGATGCATTACTTGGATTTAAGTATGTAGTTACTAGTGAGCCAATAAATATACACGGATTTAAATTGATAAAAAGCACTGGAGAAACGAAATTATATGAAAATCAAAATTATTTACCAATTGGTTTTATGATGGAAAAGTCTCAAGTTGAGTTTAGTAATTATGATGATAATCCATTTGAAAATCAAAATAAATTTCTTGGTGGAGAAGCTAGCTACTTTACAGAGATTAAACCAGTACAAGTGAAATATAATAACCTAGTTGTTACAGAAAATGGTACAGTGATCCATGTGAAAAAAGGGAATCCCGATCAGGAAGCTTCTATTGAAATGATTTTTAACATTCAAGGGGATAAACAATTATATACATTGTTAAATGCAGGAAAAGGATATCCGGGTTACGGGGAAACTTCAATTTATGTAAATGGAAAGTCTCTTGGAATATATCCAACATTTCATAATGACAGAGTTTTGGACTTAGGTGGATTTTCAAATGAAGAGGTTGCTATAAAAATTGAGTTTTCTGTTACGGAAACAAATCTAGTTCAACATTATTTTTACACTTTAGATATACCATCTTTTGAAAAAAGGATTAGCGAAATAAAGGAAACGGCGTTTAATTTGAAGAAATATAACGATATATCTTTAGCAGGAAAGATTAAAACTGATAAAATGGGCACACTTTTCTTCTCTATACCTTATGATGAAGGGTGGAGTGCGAAGGTAGATGGTAAAGAAACAAAAATAACTAAGTTGGGTGGATTCATTGGCTTAGATATTGATAAAGGTGAACATAACGTTACATTAAGTTACTTACCAAAGGGCTTTTTACTAGGTTGTATAATTTCATTAACAAGTTTGGTTATTTCTATACTTCTTATAGTATTTAGAAAAAACCCAAGTAAGCATTCGGAAGGGTTATGATTTGTAGTTTAATTGTAATAATGGACTTGGAAAAAGGAGGCTTCAAGCTGTGAAAAAACTAACGATCCTCGTCCCGGCATACAATGAAGAAGAAGTGTTGGATCAACTTTATGATCGATTGAAGGGTGTAATGAATGGTCTTCCGGACTACCAGTTTGAAATCTTATTTGTCAATGACGGCAGTAAGGACCAAACTTTATCGATCATAAAAAACTTAAGGGCAAAAGATACCCGTATTTCCTATGTGAATTTATCCAGAAATTTTGGGAAAGAAATTGCAATGATTGCCGGGCTCGACTATGCAACAGGTGATGCTGTGATTATCATTGATGCCGACCTGCAAGACCCGCCGGAGTTAATTCCGGAAATGATTAAATATTGGGAAATGGGTTATGATGACGTTTTTGCAAAAAGACGATCGAGAGCGGGAGAGACGTGGCTGAAGAAATGGACTTCTGCTACATACTATAAAATTTTGCAAAAAATGACGAGGATTCCAATTCAGGAAAACACCGGTGATTTTCGGTTGTTGGATCGTCGTTGTGTCGAAGCATTAAAACAGTTAAGGGAAACTCAAAGATATACAAAAGGGATGTTCAGCTGGATCGGTTATAATAAAAAAGAAATCCTTTTTGACCGGGATCCGAGAGCAGCAGGCGAAACAAAATGGAACTATGCAAAATTAGTAGATCTGGCTATTGAAGGAATTACCTCCTTCACAACAGCTCCTCTGCGTTGGTCAGCGTTTTTTGGTATTATAATATCAGCCTTTGCTTTTGCGTTTATGATTTGGATTATAATTAAAACACTGCTCTTTGGAGAACCGGTTGCCGGATATCCATCACTAATGACAGTTATTTTATTTTTAGGCGGAATACAATTGTTATCACTTGGTATTATCGGTGAGTATTTAGGAAGAATTTTTAACGAATCAAAGCACCGACCACTTTATTTTGTTGATGAGTATAATGAAGAAAAGGAATTAAACCAGAAGCCAAAAGATCAAGAAAAAACATACATTCATCAGTAAGTAGGGAAAAATCATGAGGTTAAATAAGGAGATAATTAGCTATCTTATCTTTGGAGTTTTGACAACACTTGTAAACATCGTTACGTTTTGGTTGTTTGATGACATTCTTGAAATGGACTACAAACTGGCTACTACGATTGCTTGGATCGTATCAGTTTTGTTTGCCTTCATAACCAATAAATTATATGTTTTCAACAGTAAAGACATGCAGATCCAAGCGGTCCTCAAGGAGTTAGCATCATTTATGTTTTTTAGATTTCTTTCGTATCTTTTAGATTTGGCGACGATGATTGTATGTGTTGAACTTTTAAAAATAGACAACCTTTTGGCGAAAATTCTCGCCAATGTGTTGGTTGTTATATTTAATTATTTCGCGAGTAAGTTTGTTATTTTTAAAAAGGCAAAAGAAGAAGGAAACTAAAGAAGCTTTTCATTCGACAATGAAAAAGATAATCTCAAGAATGCTGTCACAATGTCATTCTTGGGGTTTTTTTAATAGAGTGATTTTATGACACGTGTCTTTTTTACAAAGTTATTAATATTATATTACAAATATTTCTCTTGGGATTTTAATGGGAATATGGGATAATAAATTGTAAATGGAGTAAATGTATTATGAACAAGCTATTTACGAAGTCTAAAAAAGATTACGTAAGAATAAATTTTTGTAAAAAATTAAAGTCCTTTCATTAAAATTATTCGCCTTATTTTACCAACTGATCACGAATCGTTGGTAATTACAGAATATGACTAACAGGTAGGTGGAAAATGGTGAGTTTTAATGAAATTATGTCACTGGTTATGCCTTCTCTCGTTGCATTACTGTTTTATTCAAAATTATCTGGAAAATCTTTAAGTTTGTTTGAAGCGGTTACCCATTTTGCCTTATTTTCCCTTATTACCAATTGTGTAATGTATGGAATATTGATTTACTTTTTAAAAACGGATTCCTTTGTTTATACAAGTTTATTTACATTTAAATATACTTTGATGGCTTTGGTTATTTCTCTTTTACTTGTTGTCTCTTACCGATTTATTGAATTAAATGTGAAGCTGAAATTGCAAGTGGAGCGGGAAAATGGATAATAAACGTCATTTGAAAAAGGGAGTATTAGCCATAGTCATCATTGTAATCGCTTCAGTTATATTATCTTTTTCCTTGTATATTAGAAATTATTTTTCTGATCAAACGGTAGATGAAATGGTATTTTATCTTTTTAATGGGGTGGGAGGTACATCAAAAGATGTAATATTAACAGGCATTAAAAAAAGCTTGTTCCCGTTTTTCATGATTTTATTGGCTTTACTACTTCCAATATGTCGGTTCAAAGATCGAATCAACATGATAGAAATGAATGTTAACCGTAAAAAGTTACATTTTTCAATTTTTCCAAATAAAACTCTATATAAATATCGTTTCTCCTATTCGGTTATTGTTTTGGTATTATCCCTGTTTGCCGGTTATCATTTAATTGGTGTCAAACAATATGTTGCCAGTTTAACAGATTACTCGACATTTATAGAAGAAAACTATGCAGATGGGGCAGATGTCAACTTAACTTTTCCTGAGCAAAAGAGAAATTTGATCATTTTATATATGGAATCGATGGAAAACTCATTTATATCAAAAGAAAATGGCGGCGGTTGGGAGTACCCTGTTATTCCGGAATTAGAAAATTTGGCCTTGGAACATATTAACTTTTCGAACACTGAGAAAATAGGTGGAGCTTACCAAGTAGAAGGGACCGGGTGGACAGTAGCCGGAATTGTTTCGACGACTTCCGGACTGCCTTTAAAAATTCCCATTAACGGAAATGAATATACATCTTCGGATCAATTCTTGGCCGGTGCGTATGCATTAGGTGATGTACTGAAAGAGGCCGGGTATAATTTGGAGTTTATGGCAGGATCCGATGCAAATTTTGGCGGTCGAAGCAATTATTTTAAAAAACATGGGGACTATAAAATCTTTGATGTAAATACGGCCATCGAAAAAGGGAAGATGGCTGAAAGTGACCGCGTTTGGTGGGGCTTTGACGACACACATCTTTTTACTTGGGCAAAGGAAGAAATTACCGAACTGGCAGAGCAAGATAAACCTTTCAATTTTACCTTTTTGACGGCAAATACGCATTTTCAGGACGGATATTTAGAAGAAGGGGCAGAAGAGATATACGGAACGCAATATGAAAATGTATATGCTTATTCATCCAAACAAGTTGCAGAATTTGTTGAATGGTTACAACAACAGCCGTTTTATGAAAATACCACTTTAGTCATATTAGGTGACCATTTAAGTATGCAAGATCCAAAATTTTTTGAAGAACACTTATCGGATGAATATGAACGGACTATCTATAATGTGTTCATTAATTCTGTGGCCACTCCTCTTCAAGAAAAAAATAGAACATTTACTTCTCTTGATGTGTATCCGACGATTTTAGCAAGTATCGGTGTGCAAATTGAGGGTGACCGGCTGGGTCTAGGAACCAATTTATTTTCTGGAGAAAAAACAATAACAGAAGAACATAAATTTAATTTTGTAAATGAGGAGCTGGCAAAAAAATCCAATTTTTATAACAGTAATATATTAAGGGATGATTACTTGCATTTGTTAGAGCAAACTGAAGAGACTAACCAAGAGAGCTAAATAATCGTAAACGTCTTGGTTAAATATAAAATGGGAATCCAAATGTCGTGTTTTCGACTTCAGGATTCCCAAAAATTTTGCCGCCAATTTTAATTTTGATCGGAACTAATATTGTCATCATTAATCGCTGTTTTACTGTTATCCAATTCCAAATGATTAACCAGCAGCTGTTTCGTCTCTTCTAAAGATTCCTCGTCCAATTTGTAATAATATGTTTTTCCTGGTTTATAGTCGGATCCTTTTAATGTCAGTGATTCAATCGCTAAATTTTTATCATTAAGTCCATAGGAAGCTAAACCACGCATTTCCCCAAAGGTCATATTAGTTTTCATATTATTTCCAACTGCTTCGATGACATCATCATATTTAGTAATTGAACCTACAGAAACAGCCTTTTTAATGATAGCCTTAATAATTTCCTGCTGACGTTTCCCTCTTTCGATATCGTTGTCCAATTTCCTGGTTCGAGCGAGAGCAAGTGCCTCTTCACCATTTAATTTTTGAACACCGGGTTTAAGAAAAATTAATGATTTTTCTTTGGAATCGAGTTCGGCAAATTCATACGGAACATCAACCGTTATACCACCTAATGCGTCGACAATTTCGATGAATGCCTCGAAATTGATACTAACGTAATAGTCAATCGGTACTTCTAATAAATTTTCTACCGTTTCGATTGTTGCTTTGGCTCCACCCTTTGAATGGGCGTGGTTTATTTTTGTTTTTTCACCAATTGCAGGCACATAAACATAGGTATCCCTTGGAATACTTAATAACTTTACACTATTTTCATGCTTGTTTAATGTTGCCAACATTAGTGTGTCAGATAAATTATTCCCTCTCTCTTTTCTTGCCTCACTTGAGTCTACACCGATAATAAGAATAGAAATATTATCTTTTGTTGGATCGACAATTTTTTCCCGTAAATCGGATTTATCTCTACCAATATCTTCAAAGGAGTCGGAAATAGCCGAATGTGCTTTCCAGTATAAAAACCCTCCGTATGATAATATTGATACAAGTATGATTAAGAAAGGTAATAAAATAACTAGTCGCTTTCGTTTTTTTCTTTTTGTTTTTCGGTATAACCGTGTATTTCCTTTATTATCCATATAAATTCCCCTTATTTTAAACAATATTAAATTCTATTCTAAGCCTTACTTCATATTTTACCAAAAAACATAAAAAAGAAAACGCTTATTTGTAAGGGAATATGGAATTTAACTGAAAAAGTCGAAATTACAACTCTGCCAGATTTGGAAAAAATAAATGCTTAAAATTTTTGGCGAAAAAGTGTATAATTAATCGTAAATTGTCAAAAAAATAGTATTCAATCAGACCAAATTTTGATAAATTAATAATTGTTTAATAGAAGAATTGCCAAGATAATTTTTGCATTTTTAAAAGAAGATAGCCGGATTGAAGAATATAAGTGCTTTCGGGGTATTCTCAATTTTGTGTGGTAGTATAACATAGATAGTTTATTTAAGGGGGCTTGACATGGAGCCTCGGCGGGTGTGGTTCTCCTGCCGAGAAGCCAGATGTCACAACATCGGCACCGCCAAACAAGGCTACCATACACGCTACTCCATATAAAGCCCCAAAACCTATAAACCCATTGGTAAGTGCGATGAACCAGCTTTCGTAGATAAACTGTAAAAAAGGATGATGATAAATGGTACAAGAAACTAGAGTGAAAACAAAAAAGCATAAAAGAAAATTACGGAAATGGCCTAAAGTAGTAGGTACTCTACTGTTAATAATGATTATAAGTGTAGTAGGTTATGTATACAGTATTTATGGACATGCAAAGGAAACGGTCGATAAAAAGATGTCAAAGAATATTGAATCGATTGATACATCTGAAGTAAAGGAAAAACTGGATAGTAATGAATTGTTAAATATTTTATTGCTTGGTGTTGATGAACGTGCGGAAGACGGCGGGCGTTCTGATTCCATCATGGTCCTTTCATTAAATCCGAAGCAAGAGAAAACTACAATTGTAAGTATTCCCCGGGATACATTAGCTAAGATTGCCGGAAAAGGGATCGAAACGAAAATTAACCACGCTTATGCATATGGTGGAGTAGATATGTCTGTGGCGACAGTTGAAAACCTTCTTGATATCGATCTTGACTATTATGTTGAATTGAACATGGAAGGACTGGCGGATTTAATTGATGCCATAGGCGGTGTTACTGTAAATAATGAACTAGAATGGGTGGACGAAGGTTTTTATAAACCGGGATACCACTGGAAAGAAGGGGAGATTAAACTGGATGGAGCTAAGGCACTCGGTTACGTCCGAATGCGGCATCTTGATCCACAAGGTGACTTTGGTCGGACAGAGCGTCAACGGAAAGTTATTCATGCCATCATTGATAAAGGGAAAAGTATGGGAACTGTAACCAAATTAAATGATGTGATTGATGTTCTGGGTGATAATTTGCAAACCAACATGAGTTTTAACGATATGAAATCACTTTTATTGGGCTATATGGATGTAACGAAAAATATAGAAAGCTATATGCTCCAAGGAGAAAACGCAACAATCAAAGGTGTTTATTATTATGAAATACCGGATGAAGAATTAGATAAAGTTCATAATATGTTACTTGGTATTGATACAACCGATACTGCCTCGGCAACGGATGGGAAAAATGAGGATGCAGAATAAAGCTATGATAAGTTGCCAGGTGTTAGGAATAAAACCAATATGCTTCAGCAACGGATGGGAAAAGTGAGGATGCAGAATAAAGCTATGATAAGTTGCCTGGAGTTGGGAATCTAACCAATATGCTTCAGCAACGGATGGGAAAAGTGAGGATGCAGAATAAAGCTATG
>NZ_JAJCHL010000044.1:0-28938 GCF_020554505.1 Caldibacillus sp. 210928-DFI.2.18 | reverse complement strand
CTTTCTCGTCGTCGTTTTTGCGCCGGAAACTTCTTTTTTTGGCGACGACACCCCTTATCGTCGTCATTTCTGTGCGGAAATCTCCACTTTTTGGCGACGAAACTCATTCTCGTCGTCTTTTTTGTGCGGAAATAAATATACCAACTCCCGCTTCTCCGCTTTCGTTTGTTTATAATATCACATACTATTTTATAACAATTAATCCAATTCATAGTTTTTACCGTTTTGTTAAAAATAATTCATGATTGGTGTCCCTTTCATTTTGGCGATTTTGTGAATTACCTTGTGAAACAGTAAATTTTAGCGTAATTTAATAAGGTAATTACGATTATGAGGTGGAAAACACAAATGGTAAATAAAAGAAAAGGTTATTTTATGTTGTCCGTCTTATGGCTCGCATATGTAACGTTCGCGATGAACTGGGTGGCAGGTTCTTCATTAACACCGCAAATAACGAAAACGTTCTTCGGTGGTCCGGTTGATCCCGTCGTTTCTGAACTTGTTAACTACTCAATCACAACTGCTCGTGTGTTTGCAAATATTTTAGCAGCAATTATTCTCATGCGACTTGGTGCAAAAAAAGCGGTCGGTGTAGGAGTTGGATTGCTTATCATGGGATTAATTGCTATCTGGATGCCAAACTATTGGGCATATACGATTGCACGGATGGTCATGGCGATCGGTGGCTCAATGGTCATTGTCTATATGAACCCGGTCGTTTCCAGATATATTAGTGATCCGAAAGAAAAATTAAAAATCAATGCCGCCAACACGGTTTCTTACAATATCGGAGCTTTTATTGTCGCTGTCTTATTTACTTTGTTTGCCCATCAAATGGTGATAGATTGGCGACTTACGTTAACTTGCTTTGCCTCCATCACGTTAATTTTATTTCTCGCTTGGGTATGGAAAGCTGAAGATTTTACGACAGCGGACGATGCGGGTCCTGATGGCGAATCTTACGGCTACAGAGATGCATTAAAAGACAGCTTCCTCTGGCGGTATGGAATTGCTTTTGCATCCTTTTTAACTCTTTATGTACTTTCACTCGTCAGTTTTAAAAAAGTTTTTGATGAGTATACAATTTTGAACGGTTCGATTACAAACTTGCTGATTTCCGGTTTTGCGATACTTGGAACATTTGCTGGTATATATTTTGGAAATAAAGGATTACCAAGGAAACCAATCTTATTTTTAGCAGGTATCGGTATGGTATCCTCATTTACTTTCACATTAATCTTTGCTAACTCTTTACCAATCTTATCTTATATTTTTGTTTCTATTTCAGGCTTCTGTATGTTCCTTCAATATCCAATCTTTTTGAATCTTCCCCACGAGTTAAAAGGGATGACACCGAAAAAATTGACAATTATGTTTGGACTCTTTTGGGCGATTGCCTATGCGGGACAAACGATTGCGAATATTATATGGAGCTTTATCCTTGGTTCTGCCGGATATGTTCCATCATTAGTCTTCTTTATTGCTGTATCGTGTATCTATATTTTCTTAATACCGACTTTTCCGGAAACAAGAGAAGCACAAGCAGGGAATGTACAAAGAGTTTCATAATTTAACAAAGCATCATATCTATCGGCAAAAAAGATATGGTGCTTTTTGAGTAATCCATTTTTTCCGAAAATAATTTCCTTACTAATATTTGCAGACGAATTATAATATGATTGTCAACCAAAAAAGTTTTACAATAATTTTGACTAAATATGGTTTTAATTATTATTTGTATAATACAGCTTGCTGCTCAAAGCCTAAGGGTTAAGAATATGTACTTTTTAGGTGCAAATCAGTCTGTTCTATAAAATATCGAGCATCTCTCTATTAACCAGAGAAATGCCCGATTTGAAATGATGCATATATACGTGTTCGTCTGCTGATTCGATTATTTTTTCAGTAGCACCGAACATGTCGTGCCGCTTGTATCAATAGCGAGTTCCATTACTTTTGCGGACACCCCGTGGTTTTGTAAAGTTGACTCCATAAAATCAACAAGCTGTGTACAATCACCTGTTGTAAAAGCAAGGATAGTTGGACCTGCCCCGCTGATGACCGTACCAAATGCCCCGTAATTCCTGCAGTTCTTTTGCAATGCTTCAAATCCCGGCAAAAGCGCCATCCGGTACGGTTGGTGAATACGGTCCTCTAAGGCAACTTGTAAAGCGGATAAATCTCCTTTTGCGATTGCGGCGACCAACAATGCCGAGTGGCTAAGGGCATGAACAACATCTTGGCGTGAGTAATCGTCAGGCAAAACTTCCCGCGCTAATTTTGTCGGTAATTCAAAATCCGGAATAGCAACAACGATTTTTAAGCCTTTTGGCGGTGATAGCGGAACATGGGCGTAATCTCCCAATTCATTTTTTGCCGCAACAATGATTCCCCCAAATAACGATGCTCCGACATTATCCGGATGACCTTCCATTTCTGAAGCAAACTGAAAAATTTCTTGTTTAGAAAATGGTTCACCTGCCAGAACATTTGCGGCCACCAAACCTCCGACAATTGCCGTCCCGCTTGAGCCAAGACCTCTTGCCAGCGGGATATCCGTTTCAACTTCAATTTCCAATTCCGGTGTTTGTAGTCCTGCCTTCTTATATAAAAAATCAATCGTTTGGTAAATTAAGTTGCTTTTATCGGTCG
The DNA here is from genome assembly GCF_020554505.1 of Caldibacillus sp. 210928-DFI.2.18. Taxonomy (NCBI): domain Bacteria; kingdom Bacillati; phylum Bacillota; class Bacilli; order Caryophanales; family Bacillaceae; genus Caldibacillus; species Caldibacillus sp. 210928-DFI.2.18. The sequence continues at coordinate 26,286 of NZ_JAJCHL010000044.1, read as the reverse complement.
GAATGTTTTCTTGATTGTCACCGACTAAATAAAATTTTGTCCGATTAGATTGTTTCACTTTTAATGTTGTGTAAAGTTGGAGGGCCATGCCGACTGAGTCAAACCCCGGCCCTAAGTTTGCCGTACTGGCAGGGACTTTCACATACATATCATACTCATCCATCTTTGCACCATCTTTCTAGCTAGGTTTCTTATCACTACTCAGAAGTTATTTCTTTTTTTCCACGGAGCTAAAAAAGTTTCGAATACAAACATTCGGTCAGAAATGGATGGACTTTTTTCAGTCTCAATTAGAATGCCGATCGATTTTAAATGCCTAACACCTTTAAGACCGAATCATGGTTTGCATCTACTTTTTCCATCGCAAATTCATTTTTCAAAACAATATCCGGATCTTTCAAGCCATTGCCGGTTAAAACACAAACCACCCGTTTTCCTTCTTCAATAAGACCGAGTTGCCGATGTTTAACAACTCCTGCTAGCGATGCGCATGAGGCCGGTTCAGCAAAAATTCCTTCTGAGCTTGTTAACAATTTTTGTGCGGCTAAAATTTCTTCGTCGGTTACCGAGTCGATGCGACCGTTTGATTCATCCAATGCGCGGACCGCTTTATCCCAGCTTGCCGGGTTCCCGATTCGAATGGCAGTTGCCACTGTTTCCGGATTCGTAACCACTTCCCCTTTCACAAGCGGGGCAGCCCCTTCTGCTTGATAGCCGTACATTTGCGGCCGAGTCCCGGCTTTTTCTTTTTCAAAATACTCACAAAACCCTTTCCAGTAAGCGGAAATATTGCCGGCATTGCCAACCGGGATAGCCAAAATATCCGGTGCATCACCTAACTCGTCAACCACTTCAAATGCCGCCGTCTTTTGCCCTTCCAACCGGTATGGGTTCACCGAATTAACAAGGGTAATCGGATATTCACTTGTGATTTCACGCACAATAGATAAAGCATCATCAAAGTTTCCGTTAATAGCAATGATCTTTGCCCCATACATAACCGCTTGAGCCAACTTGCCAAGGGCAATCTTTCCATCAGGGATGAGAACATAGCAATTCATATTGGCACGTGCCGCATAGGCTGCCGCTGCGGCTGACGTATTTCCGGTCGATGCACACATGATAGATGTGCTTCCCTCTTCTAACGCTTTTGCCACCGCCATGACCATCCCGCGGTCCTTAAATGATCCGGTCGGATTTAAGCCTTCATATTTAAAATACAGGTCCAAGCCAAGTTTCTTAGACAGATTATTCGCCCGAATCAGTGGTGTACCTCCTTCATGAAGACTGATTAACGGGGTGTTTTCCGTAATCGGTAAATAGTCACGATATCTTTCTAAAATGCCTGCCATTTTATTCGCCGCCTTCCACTCGATAACAACTTTTTACTTTTTCTATATAATCCACGTTTTCAAACGCCGCTAAGACATTGTTTATACATTTTTTCGAAGCTTGATGGGTAACCAAAATAAGTTCTGCCTTTTTCGGATTACTTGGATACGGTTCTTGAAGAACTTTTTCTAAACTAATTTTTTCCTCAGCCATTAGTTTTGCAATTTGGGCCAATACACCACTTTCATCATTGACGATCAGCCGAATAAAATATTTGGCATAAATATCCTCTTCTCGTTTCAATTTTTTCACATTATAAGGTGTCGCCATATTTCGCCCGTTAACACCAAGCTTGATGTTTTTCACGACCGTCACAAGATCAGATAAAACGGCTGTTGCGGTCGGCAGTTCACCGGCACCCGGTCCGTAAAACATTGTCTCCCCGACCGCTTCTCCATACACATAAACCGCATTAAAAACACCGTTGACATTGGCTAACGGATGAGTACTTTTCACAAACGTTGGTTCCACACTTACTTCAATTAATTCATCATCTTTTTTTGCAATTCCGATTAACTTCATTGTATAGCCTAATTGCTCACCGTATTTAATGTCTTCTAATGTTACTTTAGAAATCCCTCTTACAGATACATCTTCTAAATTCATGCCGACATGGAAACCAAGGGAACTTAGGATGGCCATTTTTCGTGCTGCATCTAAACCTTCTACGTCCGATGTCGGATCTGCCTCGGCATAGCCAAGCTGTTGTGCTTCCTGTAAAACCTCATCAAAAGAAGCTTGTTCATGGCTCATTTTTGTTAAAATATAGTTTGTTGTTCCGTTAACAATCCCCATTATTTTCGTAATCCGATCCGAAGAAAAACCTTCCACAATCGCATTTATAATCGGAATCCCGCCGGCGACACTTGCTTCATAAAATAGGTCACAGCCATGCTCTCGTGCTTTTTTGATGAGTTCCTCCCCATGAATTGCCATTAAATCTTTATTGGCTGTTACGATATGTTTCCCCTGTTCAATCGCTTCTAAAATATAGGTTCGTGCCGGTTCAATTCCGCCCATGACTTCAATTATGACTTCCACTTCCTGATCATAAATAAGTTCCCGGGGATCGGTTGTAACAATATCAGAATTGACAAATATCGACCGCTCTTTTTCAGGATTCCTTACTAAAATCCGACTGACTTCAATGACAGAACCCGTTTGGTTGAAAAAGTCTTCTTTATATGAATCGACTAGCCGGACAACACCGGTTCCAACCGTGCCAAAGCCCATTAAACCGACTTTAATTTTTCCATTCATAACTTTCCTCCCATTTTGCTTCTATATTCCTCTATTGAACAATAATTAAAGGTTTTACAGTTTCATAGAATTGTACATGAAACGGTTGTTAGCTCTGGCCTACGACAACTGCCCGATTAACCCCGTCTACCTGCAGGAGTTCTTCTAAAAATTCTGTTGTGGTAAGCCTCATATTGGCCGTATCGATGGATAAAACAACATTGGCAATTCCTTGGAGTGGTATGCTTTGGTTAATCGTGATCACATTCCCTTCTTTATCTGCCACAAACTGCAGCACTTTTGATAAAATCCCCGGTCGATGTTCCAACAATAGGGAAATGGTAATGACCTTTTGAAAAGTAGCTGCATTAAACGGAAAAATTTTATCCTTATATTTATAGTAGACACTCCGACTAATGCCCACTTGTTCAACCGCATCATGGATCGTCTTTACATTACCCGCGTCCAGCAATCGCTTCACTTCTAACGTTTTCCGAATCGAAATCGGCAAAACATCTCCTTGGATTAAATAAAATTGTTCACTCCCATACAAACTTAGTCCTCCCAAAATATACATTTGTTTATTTATAGTGAACATTGTAGAGCATTTTCAAAAAAATTACAATCCTTTTTATTATTCATTTGTTAAAAGTTTCGTTTATTTCCTTTTGCCAACCAGAAGATTTGTTCTTCAAAAAAGTTACACTAAATTTAATATAGTACGATAAACATTTGTTTTTAATACACTATTCCCAAGTAGCAGAAAATTATGTGAATTCATCGAAAGATCAAATGTATATATTTCAATCAAAATAAGTACTAAATTAGAACGCTTTATCCTACATTGCCAAAAATGATATAACAAAAAAGTCGCAGATTGGATACTTACCTTGTGCGACTTTTCTTTAAAAAATATATAGTCCGTAGAGGGGCAAGACACAAGTTGTTAAGGGGGGTCCAGAAAGTCAAAAATTAACCGAATTTGTATTGGTTAATTGAAGTGAAGGAGGCGGCGACTCAGTGATAATGTTAGTCGCATTTATCCCTTGCGATCTATCCAATGAAAAAGCTATTCGCTTTTTCAGCTAAGATGCTTATGCTACCAAAGTGTTCCCTGCGCTGCCAAAGCATTCCTTGTCCTTGAAAAAGCTATTCGCTTTTTCTTGGTGCGATGCAAATTCAGGGAGGATTATTCAGAGTCCTCGAAAAATGCTAGTCGCATTTTCCTTCGTGCGATGCCTTTTTCGAGGATGATTGTTCAGAGTCCTGCATGAAGAGCACACATATTCGCCAAAAGCGTCGCGGCAATCAAAAAAGCTTTTATGAAGAATCATCGCGGCAGGGCAGTCACACGAGCAGACGTGAGCAGGCGCGAGAAAACGAGCATTGAGGCGGTCAAAGTCCTTCCTTTAGGGGGTGCGTCCGCCACCGAAACGAAAACTAATCAAAACTATTCTTTTAACAATAAAATTTTAGAAGTTGTACTTTTAGGACAGCCCCGACAAACCACTAGGAAATTATGCGTTAGTACTATAAGCCAGACTATCAATTTTTTTGTTCTTTCGTTTTTAGTGCAAATCGTTTTAAGTCTTCAAATTGTTGTTTTGTTAAACCGTTCTTGCCGAATTGGATGAGCTCTGGGTCATGGAAATCACTGCCACCACTTTTGCATAAATTGTATTTAACAGCAAGGTTTTTGGTTAATTCGTAATCAATTGGTTTCATTTTTGAGTGATTGATTTCAATACCTTGCAGTCCAAATTCAACGTATTTACCAATTTCATTATAATTATCATAGACACATGGATGTGCGAGTATGGCAATTCCTCCATCTCTCTGTATGGCTTTAATTCCTTCTTTTACATCTATATAACCCATTTTCAGATCAGTTTCTTTTGATGTTTTTGAGGCGAAAAGTTCTTTGTATTTCTTAGGAGTCATTTCATCAGGATATTTTTCCTTTAATGCTTGGTATATATTCATTTTAAAGACAATGTTATATTTTGAATATTTCTTAGCGTCATCATAAGTAATATAGTAATTTTTTTGTTTAAGTTCTTTTATTAGTTGTCTATGGTAGTTATCACGTGATATTAGCGTGTTCGTACATAACTTCTCGACATAGTCTACTTTATCTAACCATAAACCAAGGATATGAACTTTTTTGAAAACATCAAAATCATAGCAACTCATTTCTACACCACGAATGGTTTCTAAACCAAGTCGTTCTGCACATGCTTTCACTTCAGGCCAGTGGTTCACTGTATCGTGATCGGTAATCGCTAATGCTTGAATATTTTTTTCCTTCGCTTGTGTTAATACATCTTCAATTTCACATACACCGTCACTGTGATTTGTATGAACATGTAAGTCTGCGTAAATCATTGTATTACCCCTTTCATATGGTGGATCATTCCGTTGTTTTATAAAAATGTCCACCCGTCTCACTCATTTTTCATAGAATCTTTAAATAGTTTTTAAAAAACTTTTATAAAAAGTCGATACATCATAACACTTTAAAAGATAATTTTGAAAACTTATCATACTTTTAAACTGTAGCTTATAAAGCTTCAAATTTTAATAAGCTTATGAATTTGGAATTACTTAAATGATTGCCAATAAGTCGTCTGATTTATTGATACTGACTTTATTTACAGGGACTACATCTAAATAATCGTTACTATTAGTAATAATAATCATGGTGGTTGTATCGTAGCCCGCTTCTTTAATTTTTTCTAAATCAAATTCTACAAGTAAATCTCCTTGTTTAATGCGTTGGCCTCTTTCTAAAGATGAATGGAAGTACTTCCCTTCTAAAGATACGGTATCAATTCCAATATGAATAAGCACCTCAATATCATCTTCTGTAGTTATACCAATAGCATGTCCCGTTTTAAATACAGCACTAACAATTCCATCGCATGGAGCATATAATTTTCCTTCTGAGGGTTTAATCGCTACACCTTTACCCATAATCCCACTTGCAAAGGTTTCATCTTCAACATTCTCTAATTTGATTAGTTCTCCTTTTAAAGGACTAAATAGTTTTTTATATTTTTCACCGATGTTTACAAATTTCGTAGATTCAACTTTATCTTCGCTTCCATCAATAGGATCGTCGAAGCCTAAAATCCAAGTTGCAATAAAGGTTACAATCGAAGAGATGATTAAGGTTACAATCGCTAAAAATAAGAAATTCTCATCTTCAGAAATCCACATTGCTAAACTTAATAATCCAGGAGTAACGTAAATAAAAGCTTTTAATTTAACAATCCCTGCAAATAATCCAGCAACTGCTCCACCAATCATACTAGCATACATTGGTTTCTTTAATTTAAGGTTAACCCCGTACATTGCTGGTTCTGTAATACCGCCCAAAAATGCTGTCATACTGGAAGAAAAGGCCAATGATTTTAAGGCTTTATTTTTTGTTTTAAAGGATACCGCAAGTGAAGCTGCAGCTTGAGCCATGTTTGAACATAATGCAACGACACGAATAATTGGATCAAACCCACGTTCAGCAACAAGTGATATACTTACTGGACTCAATGCTTTATGAATACCGATGGATACCAGCCATGGATAAACCATTGCTAAAATTGGAATAGCGATGAAGCCTCCATGATTGTAAATAAACATACTGCCAGCAGCTACTAAATTTGAGATAAAGTTTCCAACTGGTCCAATGACGATAAAAGTCAAAGGAACACTAAGAATAACAATTAATAAAGGCTCAGCAAAAACTTTAATCATTTCTGGTACAATTTTCTTAGCAAAACGTTCAATATAAGACATAATCCATACTGAAAGAATGGCCGGTACTAATGTTGAAGAATATTTAACTAATGAAACCCCGATTCCTAAGAATTCAACGGGTTTCTCTGCAGAAACTAATGACACCCAATCAGGATGAACCGTTACTAATCCTAAAAATGCCCCTAAATATTGATTGGACCCAAAAATCTTTGCTGCAGAAAATCCAACAAAGCCAGGCATAAAGTAAAAACCTGTATCAAAGATAAAATTCAAGATCATATACGTTTGTGATTCTTTTGCCAGGACACCTAGCATGGTCAGAACAAGTAATAACACTTTTCCCATCCCACATCCAGCAAGTAATGGAATAACAGGAGCAATAGAACCTGTTATTGAACCGATAATTTTATCAAAAACGGATCTATCATCTTTTTCCTTTTTATCTGGTTTTGGGTTAATATTTGCTATTTTAACCAGATCATTATAGACAAGGTCTACATTATTCCCAATTACTAATTGGTACTGTCCACCCTTTTTAACTAAAGACAGAACCTCTTTTATCGCTTTGACTTCTTCATCATTAGCCTTAGATTCGTCTTTTAAGGTAAATCGCAATCTTGTAGCACAATGAACGACAGAAATGATGTTGTTTTTTCCACCGACAGCCTTAATAATTTGTTTTGATAGATTTTCATATTTCATTGTTTTACCCTCCATTATTTATAAAATCTTTATCCAATGAAGGTTTAGCCAACTGAATGTTACTACCCATCAATTCTAGAAGTGTTTTCAATCCATCACCCTCCTTAATAGCTTTCAATTGTTTATTTTAAAATCCTTGCAATATGAATGGTTAAATACAAAATTTCATCGTTATCCAACAAATAACCGTATTTTTGTTCAATGAATTTTTTTATTTTTAGGGAACATAAATAAGGTTCTACGTATTTTTCTTTAATGATTTCTAATAAATCATTTTCTAAAGAATGTTCGGTATTACTAGTTTGTGAAAAAATCCGGTACCCAAAAAATTTCAAATGAGTAATAAATCGATGATAGGCAAGTGATTCTATATCAAAGTCCAATGAAAAATGATATTTAACAATATTGACAATTTGCTGTATGAACTGGGTAATTTCATAAACGTTATGCATATCATCTGCCATTTCCGAACTGACAATATGCATCGCAATAAAACCGGCTTCATCCTCTAACATGGAGATACCTGTTTCTTCTTTAATTAACATTAGAGCCTCTAGCCCAATTTCAAATTCCTTTTTATATAAATGTTTAATTTCCCATTGTAATTTATTTCTTAAAGGAAGACCCTGGTGATAACGTTGGACACTGGAATAAATGTGATCCGTTAGAGAGATATAGATACTATCATTCAATGGTATTTCTAACTTTTCTTTGGCCATATAGATGATTCTTTCCGATAATTTAATAAATTCGATTGGTATTTTATCAATCATTTCAATCAGTCGATTTTGTATAGTCTTCGAGTCTACGGAAAACGTTTTATAAACCTTGCTCGGATCAATGGGATCTCCGGTTTTCTTTTGATAAGCAATACCTTTCCCCATTACAATTATTTCCTTATGATTGCTATCCTTCGTAATAACCACATTATTATTAAGAATTTTCTTTATAATCATAATCACCTCTCCTTTCTGTATATAAATAAAAAAACCTATTTACAGGTATATAAAATATGCCTGTAAATAGGTTTTGTGTAGCGCTGATCCTTGCTATAACAATCCTATCAAGATAAATTTAAGTTTAATTAACTTTTTCAATACAGTTTAAATTTAACATGTTTCTGCTAATTCGTCAACCGCTTACAAAATATTTTTGGTGTATGACACAACAGTGATGTAAAAATTACTTTATTATTATGATTGGTATTTTTAAAAAAGAAAAAAGACCGATATAAAATATAGACGGATGAAAATAAAGTCCGCATCCATTTGTGATTATTTTTACAATTTATTATTTTAGGGGAGGGTTATGGATGAAATTATTCCAGTTTAAAAGTATAAAAGCTAAAATTCTTTTATCCTTTTTGATAATTATTGCGTTAATGGTCATTTTAAGCATATTAAATATGGTATCCATGAACACCATTAACAAAAAAACGGAAAATATTCTCGATCAGCAGTTGGCCTTGTTAGTTATCGACGAACAACTTGCCGAAAATATGGCGTCGAGAGTTTCCTTACTACAGTCTTTCCTTTTATCAGACAACGCGTTATATCGGGAAGAATATGAAAAAGGGATCGATGCGAGTATCGAGCTTGAAAATCGGGCTGTAGACCTATCCGATTCCGATGAGCTCAAGCAGCTGATTGACCGGAAAGTAGAATGGGGGAAAATGACCGATGAAGTTCTTACCCTTTACGACCAAGGCAAGAAAGATCAAGCTATGAAATTAATGATTGAAAAAGTGGTCCCTATTAGTCAAACTTTAATTAGTGATTTTAATCATATGGCACAATATCGGGGAGAACTTATGCAAAACTTGGGACAAGAATCGACCCAAACCGGAGAACAAGTATTTCTGATTGCTATTATAGGTTCACTTATCGGAATTGTGGTTGGTCTCATTTTTGCTTTTCTAAATACTTCATCCATTGCAAAACCACTTAAACAAGTAACGAGCCGAATGAAATTAATGGCGAAGGGTGATCTAAGTTCAAAGCCGTTTGAAACAAATTTACGGGATGAAATTGGTCAATTAATGGTAGCGACCAATGAAATGAACAGTCAAATTCAAACGATGTTAAAAGAAATGGCCCAAGTAGCCGAAACCGTTTCAAGTCAAAGTGAGGAATTATCTCAAGCGGCAAGTGAAGTCAAAACCGGTTCCGAGCATATTGCAGTAACGATGGGTGAACTGGCTTCCGGCTCCGATTCTCAAGCAGCCAGAACAACAGAAATTTCTTCGATAGCAAATGGATTGGTATATACCATCCAGCAGGTTAATGAAGGAGGGATAAAGATCGGGGAAACCTCAAATTCTGTGCTGGAAATGACGAATGAAGGCAAGAGATTAATGGAAGCTTCAACAAATCAAATGTCAAACATTAACCAAATCGTCCAAGATTCTGTGGAAAAAATGGAGCACCTAAACATCTTATCGGGAGAGATTTCGAAATTAGTCGTTGTCATTAAGGAAATTGCCAACCAAACAAACCTGTTGGCACTAAATGCAGCCATTGAAGCAGCCAGAGCCGGAGAACAAGGAAAAGGGTTCGCTGTTGTTGCTGATGAAGTCAGAACGCTCGCAGAACAAGTGGCTGTATCAGTTACCAATATCACAAGCTTTGTTACCAATATCCAAAGCGAAACCCGCTTAGTGGCAGACTCTCTGCAAGCCGGATACCGGGAAGTGGAAAAAGGAACGGATCAAATTATCATGACCAATGAAACATTTCAAAAAATAAACGACATGGTCACACATATGGTCAAACGGGTTGAAACAATTACATCAGACTTAGCAGCCGTTACGGAACGAAGTCATGAGTTTAATCGTTCAATCCAGGAAATTGCCGCAGTAACCGAAGAAAGTGCGGCCGGTATTGAAGAGGTTGCAGCGATGACCCAACAAACAAACAGCTCAATAGAAGATGTAGCGATTAGTTCTGCTCAGCTCGCCCAACAAGCAGAAAAACTTAATAATATGGTTCAACGTTTCAAACTGGCTGGCTAACCCTTAAAGCCAATTGGACTGTCCGATAAAAAGAATCCCCTAATGGGTGAAGCCTTTAATTATCAAAAAATCGACACCTCCTCCTATCTATTAAAAACACGAACGGGGCTGCCGTAAGTCAAAAAAATGACTTTCCGGACAACCTCGTTTGCTTATTTAGATGCAAATTTTTCAATGATTTTATCCATATTTAACTGACTTGTATCCGACACGAGATAGTCTGCTTCATGCAAGTGTTCAGAATCACCTACTCCGACAGAAAACATCCCAGCTCGATTAATGGCTTCGATGCCTGCAGCAGAATCTTCCACACCAATACAATCCGCATACGCAAATCCAAAATAATCTGCAGCAACAGTAAACGTTTCAGGATCCGGTTTTCCTCGTTTTACTTTTGCAGCATCAACCATATAATCAAAGTAATTTGTCAATCCAAGCCGATCAATCACAACCGGGGCATTTTTACTTGCCGAACCGAGGGCAATTTTTATCTTATTTTCTTGAATTTCTTTTAGTAATTTTTCTATCCCCGGTAAAATATCTTTTGGTGTAATTTGATTAATTAATGTTTTGTAATATTCATTTTTTTGTGTGGCCAACTGTTGTTTTTCTTCCATTGACATCGTTAATAGTTCGGGTTTTAAAGCTAAAATTTTTTCTAATGAGTCCATGCGACTAATCCCTTTTAATTTTTCGTTAAATTGCCTGTCAATGGTTACACCGAGTGATTGGGCCAGTTGTTTCCACGCCAAATAATGATATTCAGCTGTATCAGTTATCACGCCGTCCAGGTCAAAAATAAATAGTTTTGGATATTTCGTCATTTTTTCTATTCCTTTCTTTTAAAGATTCATTACTTTTTTCCATGTAGGAAAAACTTTTCTTTATAATGGTTTTACACTGTCTCGTTCAATAATTTTATAATCAACAACAACCTGCTTTCCTTTCGCGCGACCTTCCATAATTTCTTGAAGATGAAGTGCTGCTTGTCTACCCAATTCAAAAAAGTTTTGCTGAACAGTGGTAATCGGCGGTTGGGTAAATTCCGTTATTGGAATATTATCAAAACCGGTTACGGAAACATCTTCCGGAATTTGTAAACCTGCTTCTTTGATTGCTTTCATGACGCCAATTGCCATAATATCACTAAATGCAATTATAGCTGTTGGTCGATGTTTTTCCAAATACTTTTTTGTCTCTTCATAGGCTGCCTGTTCCAAAAACTGCCCGTATAAGATATCCTCTTCATGTAATTGGAGACCAAAGGCGGCAAAGGCTTCTCTTACACCACGCAATCGTTCATTGTTAACATAAGCCGCTTTTTTACCGGCCATAATTGCTATCCTACGGTGATTTTGTTCTAATACCAACTCGGTTATTTTGCGACTTGCTTCAATATTATTAATCGATACATTTCCGATCAATGGTGTATGATTATTTAAATGGAAATCGATGAGTACGCAAGGGATATTTGTATTAATCAACTCTTTAAAATATGGATCGTCCGTTCGAATTCCTTGTAAGATAGTACCGCCAATATTTCGTTCTCGACAAAATTGTGCATAACTTTTCCGTTTCTGTTTATTTGAGTCAATTAAATAGATGGCCAACTCATACTCTTTCTCCTCTATGGCTGTGTATACACCTTTAAAAACCTCAATGGAATTCACGCTATCTTTCTGGCTACTGTCTAAAATTCCTGACGTGATTAGGCCAATCGTTAACTGTTTTTTAGAAGATAGATTTTTTGCGACCAAATTTGGCGTATAATTCAATTCTTCAGCAACTTTTAATATCTTTTGCCTGGTTTTTTCGCTAATATCGGGATAATTATTGAAGGCTCGCGATACCACGCCGATTGATACCCCCGCCCTTTTCGCAACATCTTTAATTGTTGCCAATGATAACACCTGCTTTCCTACTAAAAATTTGGCAGTTTTATATATAAAATGGAACTCTTTATATCCTCATTAAACCCGTCCTTCGCCAATCTTCCTTGATAATGTCATGCAACCAAAGATGTTTATATAAATCATCACCCTTCAAACATGTAGTTATGGTTGAAGAGGAATGTCCACTACATCCGTACATACGTATTCCTTACCAAACACGTCAAAGGATAATTTCTCTTGTCTTTCCGCTTTTACAATCAGCTTTTCATGATTTGCATAAATCGTAACCGGTTGACCTTGCCATTGCATTGTAAATTGAATATTAAATTTATTGAACGTACCATTAACAAATAAGTTTCTGACTTCTTTTAAATAGGGTTCTTCTGTGGCTGAGCGTAACCCCATGTATCCATTGCCGAGATACATGATTGATTCGCATTTTCCTAATTTGTCCGGTGAAAAGGCTGTTTCAGAAATAATCCATTTTTCAAATTCACCTTTTCCCAATGTGTAATTTAACATAAACAAACCTCCAACGAAAACGTTTTAGATTTTAGGTATATGAATTGAAACAATTAAAGTACTATCTGATCAAAAACGTTTTAGATTTTAGGCAAAATCAAAACAAGATTCGTACCATCTTACAGAAGTAAATAAATCAATACAGTATTAGTACTATCTAACCAAAAACGTTTTAGGTCAAACAATAATAATACCATCCCTCCGAAAACGTTTTTGTCATGTACAAAAAAACTAAAACGCTTATTTTTTATTCTCAAATCGTTTTTGTCTGAGTTAAAAGTATAGCCTCTCTGACCTTTTGTGCAAAAACGTTTTTGTTAACCGCTTACAAACACATTTTATACCCTTTGTAGCCATCCGTCAACAATTATTTTTTATTTTCGTAGCAAAATCGGTATTCGAATTTCGACAATGGCATCTAATTAACTGGTTAAAGATACTCATTTTTATGGGACGCAGGGCAGTTAACCATTTCGTAATTTTCAATGAATTTTTCAGAAATTGATTTACTTTCCCCTCATGTCTGTTTAAGATTAAGGTAAAGATAAATTTGGTAAAAGAGTTTATACTAATAACAGGAGGGATTCTTTATGAAAGACTTAATCGATCGACTTTTTACATTAGGGTTAGGTATTGCTGCGGTAAGCAAAGAACAAGCAGATAAAATTATTGATGAGCTCGTGGAAAAAGGAAATATGGCAAAGACGGAAGCTACCGATATTATCGATGAATTAATGAAAAAAGGAAAAGAAGCACAAGAAAAATGGGAAACTACAGTGGAAGAAAGAATAAACCAAGCGGTGCAAGAAAGTAAACTTGTATCCAGACAAGAATTTGAAGAATTAAAAAAGCGGGTTGAAGCTTTAGAAGAAAAGCTGTTAAATAAAGACAACGAATAAAAGTAAACCTTTAAATCAATCGGAAAATTGGCTTCCAGTTTTGCTTCAATGAATTACCCAAAGCGGGGAGATTTTGTGACCACTAGTGCAATATAAATATAATACTTTAATGTCATTCGAGGTGGAATAAATGATTGGAAAACGCTTGAAGTATGCCCAAAGATATCAAGAAATCCTGACAGCCCTGTTGAAAAACGGGCTTGGTTTTGTCGTCAAAGATTTAGGATTACTTGGTTTTAAAAGAAAGGCTGAAGCGGATTCCACCATGTATTCCAAAAGCATCGCTGAACGGATCCGATCGGTTCTTGAAGAATTAGGACCTACCTTTGTCAAACTCGGGCAATTGGCTAGTACCCGAGTTGACCTCATACCTGAAAACATTATTAAAGAGTTGGAAAAACTGCAAGACAATGTAGCACCGATTCCCTTTAGTGATGTTGAAAAAATTATCGAAAAGGAACTGGGGCAACCGGCTAATGATTTATTTTTAGAAGTGAATGATCGACCGATTGCATCGGCTTCGATTGGCCAAGTCCACTATGGCAAACTTCCCACCGGACAAGAGGTTGCTATTAAAGTCCAACGACCAAATATTGAGGAAAAAATTGACATTGATTTACAAATATTGAGTGATCTAACCAATCTCATGGAAGAAAAATTGGAATGGGCCAACAATTACCGTATCTCGGAAATCGTAGAGGAAGTATCAAGATCATTACGACTTGAACTTGATTATACTGTAGAAGCATGGAACGGTGAAAAGATTGCACGCCAATTGAAGGAACATCCAAATTACATAATCCCTTCGATTCACTGGGAATATACAACCAAAAGAATATTAACGATGGATTATATTTCCGGCACCAGGCTTCGTGATTATGCAAAAAACGCATCAGAAGCTGAAAAAAAATTAGTTGCTAAACAATTTGTTGAATGTATGTTTCAACAAATTTTTATCGACGGCTTCTTTCATGGCGACCCTCACCCCGGAAATTTGTTCGTCCTTCCCGACAAACGAATGGCTCTGATTGATTTCGGTATGATTGGACGCTTATCACCGAGTATGAAAAATGATTTAGCCTCCGTGATTATCGCTTTGAAAAACAGGGATATAAACGAGGTTATTTTTCTTTTTTTAAAACTAGGTCAAAGCTCCGAGCCGATTGATAATGATCAAATCTATGCGGATATTGAAGTTTTAATTGAAATGAATATGGACATTCCCTTACAGCAAATTAGTCTGGCTAACTTGATAAATAACTTAATGGAAATTTCATTCAAATATCGGGTTCGGATGCCGGCTGACCTGACAATTCTCGCTAAGACATTACTAACAATGGAAGGGATTCTTTCCCATCTAGATAAAGATTTATCAATTATCGATATGGCACAACCTTTTGGTGAAAAACTGATTCGTGAACGTTTGAAACCATCAAAAATTATGAAAGAAACCCGGAATAAGCTTAGGGAGATTCAAACATTTCTAACCCAATTAATGAAATCGGGTAGTTCGATTACGAAGGATGGCAAAATCCATGTGGAAATTTCTGTCCCGGAAGTGAAAAATTTATCAAAAAAATTAGATCGGGTTACGAACCAATTATCGTTTAGTATTATTCTCCTTGCTTTTAGTATTATGATGGTCGGTTTAGTTGTTGGGGCCTCAATATCAAATGTAAAAACGTTTCTTTGGAATTTTCCTGTTGTAGAAGTCGGCGGGGTTGTTGCAACTTTAATGTTTCTTTGGCTGCTTTTTTCAATTCTTAAGCATGGAAAGTTTTAAATAAAGGTTCCGAAAAAATCTTGCGGGGCTCAGTTAAATATCTAACAAACCAATTCGCTGGTTCTTACAATGAGAGTATTAAGTACCAACTGTTCCAATTAACCAATCTGCAGTTTCGGACAAATTTGGGTCAGATAAAGGTCAGGTGATGGTACCTGACCTTTTTTTATACGTTAAGAAAGTATAAATTTCCAGCAAAGAAGCGAATTCGACGTAGTTGGAAATTTTAAGAATTAAGTATAAGTGCTCTTGCGGCTTTGCCATCGCCTAAAGGCTCGGCAATCGCCGAGTTTTCTTTATTTCATATAAAAGAAAGAGCGTACCCATACCTGATCCCGATGAGACTAATCTTTCACGGTATAACGAACCAAAATATTTTGCCCATGTTCATTTTCATAATATTCAATGGTAACCGTTGTATCTTCTGCAATTTTCTCCCATTCGTCAGTTGTGTCCGGATCAATTTGTAAAGTTAAATATTCTTCCCCATCTTTTACTTCAATCGTGTGAGGATCAGCCAAACCTGTATAAACCACATCTTTTTTAATTAAATCTAAATCTTCCTCATCGGCAGTCAAACCGTTTTCATCAGTATTGCTTGTCCCATTCTCCTCATCAGTTTCAGATCCGTTTTCATTTTCATCAACCGAGCCGTTTTGGTCATTTTCTTTGTAGGTATTATCTGTTACCTTTTCTTCAGCAGTCTGTTCATCCTTTTCGTTGTCTTTTGTTTCTGCAGTTCCACATGCACTTACAAATCCAATGAGTATGATACTTATCAAAAGTGACAACCACTTTCTTCCTTTCATTTTCCCACCTCACAATAGAGTTTGATGCTCCAGAGGAAAAGAATAAGTTTTTTAATATCAATTGTCAAATGCAATATCAGTAATGACGGTTACATCATTGTGCAATTTTAAAACAGAAGCCGGGAAGCTTTCATCAATTTCGTCCGATAAAAGCCGTTTGAAAGCCTCCATTTTTGCTTGTCCGGAAACGAGCAATAAAATTTTTCGACTCTCCATAATTGTTTGAATACCTACCGTTACTGCATGGGTCGGTACCTCATCCATTGAAGAGAAAAATCGAGAATTGGCCTTCCGGGTACTTTCTGTTAATTGGATGATATGGGTTCTACTGGAAAAGGATGTGCCCGGCTCATTAAAACCTATATGCCCGTTTTGACCAATTCCTAAAATTTGCAGATCAATTCCACCCTTTTCCTTAATTAATTCTTCATATCGTTCGCATTCTTTCATCATGTCTTCTGCTTTACCATTTGGAATAAATGTATTTTCCGGCGAAATATCAATATGATTAAATAAATGTTGGCGCATGAAATATAGATAACTTTGTGGGTGACTACCTTCAAGACCGACGTATTCATCCAGATTAAACGTACAAATTTTGCGGTAACTCGTTCCATTTTTCGCATGATCGTCAATCAATTCATTATATAATCCAATCGGAGTTGATCCGGTTGCCAGACCAAGTACTGCATTTGGCTTCTTTTGAACCGTTTCAATGACAATTTTTGCTGCCCTTTCACTTAACTCCTGATAATTACCCACATTTATAATTTTCATTTGTAGAATTCACTCTCCTTTAAACGCAATTCCCCCGCGACAGATCGTTAAAATTGGGTCATATTTTTCATTTAAAACGACAAGATCAGCATCTTTTCCTGCCTCAATAGAACCTTTTCGATGGTGCAATCCAAGTTCTTTTGCCGGATTCATTGTCACCAATTTGACCACTTCCGGTAAGGTTAGGTTGGCAAATTTCATTACATGTTTGACTCCCTGATTTAACTTTAAAATACTTCCGGCTAACGTACCATCTTCCAAGGTTGCTTTCCCGTCTGAAACAAAAACCTTTTGACCGCCCAGCTCCGATTCCCCATCCGGCAGCCATTTTGCACGCATTGAGTCAGTAATTAAAACTGCATGGTCTAAGTCCTTTAAACGAAAAACAAGATCAATCATTTTTGGATGAACATGAATACCATCAGCAATTAATTCCACTGTTAATTCCTTAAGTAATAAAGCCCCTCCTGCAGTTCCGGGTTCCCGATGGTGCAGGCCTCTCATACCGTTAAAAAGATGCGTGACATGACTGGCTCCTGCTTCAACTGCCGCCACTACATCCTGAAAATTCGCATCACTATGACCGATCGATGCAATGACTCCGTGTTTGGCAAGATGTTTTACTAAGGCAATTCCATTTTCTTGGTCAGGAGCCAAGGTCACAATCCGGATCGTATTTTGAGCGAGTTCTTGCCACTCATCAAATTGGCTCGAACTTGGTAGTAAAATAAATTCTTCCGGTTGTGCCCCTTTTCTTTTCGGATGGATAAAAGGTCCTTCCAAATGGATGCCGATTATCTCCGCTTGCCCTGTTCGATTTTCAGTAGAATGAATGAACTCACCGGCATTTTTCAGGGCTGCTTCAATTGCTTGCTTTGATTGAGTCATCGTTGTTGCAAGAAAAGCCGTTGTGCCTTCTTTTACTAAATGTTGTGCAATCTTATTCAACGCATCAGGTGTCGCATCCATGGCATCTGCTCCCCCGGCACCATGAATATGCACATCAATAAATCCCGGAACGATCGTCATCGTTTTTGGATAGCTCAAAACTTCACCTGAAAATGAAGTTGGCATGTTCGATACGGGACCGACCTCTTTAATTTTTTCACCCTCTATTAAAACATAATGGTCCTCCCTTAGTTCTTCACCGATACAAACCGTTCCTGTAAGAATGTATTGCATATGATTCACTCACCTTTACAAATAATTTGACTGAAAAAAATGTTAAATATCATATTGATTTTTTAAAATGCGCGTTCAAAAGGAGGGTAAAAAGATTTAGCAAGTTAAGTAATATATCATTTTAAAAATAGCATGCTGACGTAGTATTGAAAGTAATTTATCCTTGAGTTGTTGAGATTCCGCTTCACTTTTTCCATTCCTTGCCTGCATCTACTTAAAGTAATTTGTTCACGACTGCTTTTGATGTTAAATCTTTATTTTTTGCAGACTCCTTGGCAGTTTGTTTAAAATATTCCACATAAAGAATATCTAATAGATATAGTTGTGAAATTTTTGCAGTCAGGCTGCCGCCTTGTAGAGGGCCTTCATCAGCAGCAGTAATGAAAATTACATCACTATAAGTTGTTAGTGGTGATTTAGCATACCGGGTAAGAGCAACAATTTTCGCATGTTTATCTTTTGCAACTTTCGCCAATTCAATTATATCTTTCGTTGAACCTGAATACGAAATGATTATCGCAACATCGTTTTCCGTCATTAACGCCGCATTCATCATTTGTAAATGAGAGTCAACAGAGCACTCTGTTTTATTGGTTATTCTCATAAATTTATTTTTTGCATCCAAAGCGGTAATTAATGACGAACCAACGCCGAAAAAATAAATCCGGTGAGCCTGTACCATCCAATGAACCACTTTTGCTATTTCTTCTTTTTGGATAAACTGGGATGTTTCTTTCAATGCTTGAATATTTTTTGTTAATATTTTAGAAGATATATCCTCAAGTGAATCCGTTAACGAAACGTCATTATAAAGACTGATCATATCCTGTTCACTTGATAAACTGTGAGCTAACACAATTTTAAACTCTTGGTATCCTTTTAAGTCCAAACTTTTACAAAAACGAAATATGCTGGACTCACCGACATCACAGGCGATAGCTAAATCGGTAATCGACATGTACATGACATCTTGCATATTTTTTAATATATAATCAGCTACCTTTTTTTCCGTATTTGTAAACGTATTGTATCGCGATTTTATTAGTGAAAAAATATGAGTAGCACCCAACAAAAAATCCTCCTAATTGTGAGTTTCCCGGGATTCCGAGACCGCTTGAATAAATCTTTTGGTTATTTCCATTGGTCGAGTAATAGCTGATCCAACTACTGCAGCATGAACACCTAATTCCATGATTTTCTTTAATTGATCGGGACTTGAAATACCGCCTTCAGCAATAACAGGATTCGGACAATCTTGAACAAGGCTTTTAATCATTTGATAGTTAGGTATTTCCTCATTTTTTGTATAGCCAGTATAGCCGCATAATGTGGTTCCAATCCAGTCAAAACCTATTTGAGCTGCTAACATTCCTTCTTCATAAGTAGAACAATCCGCCATAAATAACTGATTTGGATATTTTTCTCTTATTTTTGGAAAAAATTCTTTTATCGTGGTTCCGTCCGGCCTTACTCGATCTGTAGCATCTAATGCGATTACATCTACTCCTTCATTGACTAGAAGTTCGATTTCCTTTATGGTCGGAGTAATAAATACCTCACTGTTTTCATAATCTTGCTTAATAATTCCAATGATGGGCAGGTTGACATTTTTTTTAATTTCACGTATATCCTCCAGGCCGTTTGCTCGTATTCCTTTTGCGCCTCCCAACATCGCCGCATAAGCCATCCGCCCCATTATATAGGGACTGTGTAGAGGTTCTCCCGGCAGTGCTTGGCAAGAAACAATTAAACTTCCTTTAATTTGATCAAAAAGCGCTACTTCCTTCTTCAACCCAGACATCTCCAATTGTGATTTTGTTTTTTAGTTATATATTATCTTGTGAAGTAATTTTCAAATATAGTATAACATAGAAGTAGTCGATTTTAAAAATAATTTCCATGTTTTTTATTTTCTTTGGAAAAAATTTTTACCATATTGCTTCAGTGAGTGGGAAAATCACATCCCACTAATTGATGGTTGAAAGAATTGGAGGCAAGTGAAAACCTCGGTCACGACATTTTACAGGCAAGCAGAAAATCCCACTCCCACCTATCCTCTTTGTAGTCCGCTTGGTGTCGAGGTGCTTGACTACGACTCTTTTCTTGATGGGGGATTTCTTGACTTGCCGTAAAGTTAAAAAAATGATTACAACTCTAATCGTTGTTCAATTTTATTCGTCTTTCTCTTTAAAGTTTCAACTTCTTTAAACAGAAGATTTATATCTGATTTTGTCTCTTGGTTTTGGATTCTCATTTCTTTTCGAATGTCTGTAAAATTTTCGGAAAATAAGGTAGTATGATGCTTGATTAAATTTTTTATTTCCACTTGGCCTTCTTCTAACTTATCTAGACGGCCATCGACTTTATCAAATCGTTTGTCCATGCTGATTAGACGGCCATCCACATCGTCAAACCGTTTATCCATGCTATTCAGACGGCTATCCACATCGTCAAACCGTTTATCCATGCTATTCAGACGGCCATCCACATCATCAAACCGTTTATCCATATTGTTCAGACGGCCATCCACATCGTCAAACCGTTTATCCATGCTATTCAGACGACCATCCACATCATCAAAGCGTTTGTCCATGCTGTTCAGACGACCATCCACATCATCAAAGCGTTTGTCGACCCCATCGAAACGGCTATTCATTTCATTTCTTAATGCAACCATCTCAGACATCATTTGTTTTAATAACTCTTCCATGTAATCTCCACCCCACTAACCCTTCATACAATTTTTCTAAATAATACTTTGGTTACGAATCAAGGATGATAGTAGTATGTCCGTGGAAAAGTTCCACAGTTGTTTGCATTGTATACCATTGATATACAACAAACATTTGTTCTATAATTAGGATATCTGATTAAGAATAGAAAGTCAACCAATTTTTATAATTTTACCGCAAATTTTACCATGCTTCTATTCACCCCATTTTCGAGGACTCCAAAGTGTACCTTCTAATTCACCTTCCATTTGCTCAATCCGTTTTGTTTGTTCATTAATAATATTTTGTATGGCTTTTATCAATACCACTTCATTAAAATCTGTACTTTGATTATAAATTTCCTGCAGTTGCTTAAACAGCCACTCTTGTTTTTCCATTTTATCCTCCCATAACATAATGGTTTTCAAAAAGTGAAGCTTCCATTCTCCACTTCTACAACGGTCAATCATACATATCATCAAACACCATTTGTAATCCATCAATTGTATTGCGGTTTTCTTCAATTAAATCCACGGCATATGTAAAAATTCGGGCATTTGGTGAGTCCGGATTTTGATCTATGAAATTTTTCAACTGGGCAATCAGCCATTTTTCCCTTGTAGCGAGACTAAAATCATTTTCCATTGTCAATAACTGCCAATATTTAATCAATAAATCCATTTTTTGGTCTTCTTCCAAGTAACCGAATTGGAAGATTGTAAGTGGTCTCAAATAGATCATACCGGTTTTGTGAGCCATTGCTTGAAATGGTTTTGTTAATTCATTAATACTAAATAGTTCTGTACCACCGGCTTGATATTCACGTTCTGCGACACCAATCATTAACACCAAGCCAAATTCTTTACCGTAAAGTGCGTTTCCTCTTTTTCCATAAGCAAATCCCGCCTCCAACACAACATCTTGCCACTGTTTTAACAATGGCGGCGAACTATACCAATAGAAGGGGAATTGAAAAATAATTCGATCATGCTCTCGTAATAAAGCTTGTTCTTTAGCAACATCAATTTTTCCATCAGGATATTGAGCCTCTAAATGATGAACAGTTATTTTATCATTCCCTTTCAGTGAGCTTAAAAAATATTGTTGACTACCCGAATTGATTAAATCAGGATGAGAAACAATCAATAATGTTTTCATATCCTTTCCCTTTCCTTCATATTTTGTCATAATTGTATCATAGTTAATTCTAGGAATATAATTATGGAAATCTGTTTGAACATTACTATTGGAATTATCCAGCTAAAGTTGCAAATCCTAAAAAGGGAAATTTGTATCCATGCAAATAACAAGGAGCTGTCCCTTATGAGAAAGAAAGTATCCATTTTTTTATGTTTTCTATATGTCGTCTTTATGGCAGTCGTTGCTGTTCAATTATTTTTGAAAGATAATAACTCTGATGCGCTTATTGCACTTGGTGGAGTTGCTTGTGGTCTTATTCCACTCTTAATTATTTTACTGACAAAATTTGAATTAAGTTTGCAGATAATTATTTTTTATCTCGTATTTCTTTTCGGATCGCAATTTCTTGGTTCTCTTCAAGGATTTTACCGTAACGGTTGGTGGGATAGTTTTATGCATCTCATTAGCGGTATTTTAATCGCATTTTTTGGTTTTGACCTCTACAAAAGGTTATTAAGAAAAGATAACATCAGTCATCTTTCACCTTGGTTTGTATCCTTGTTTATTTTATCGTTTGCTGTATTTGGCGGTGTTCTTTGGGAAATATATGAATTTACGATGGACAATTTGTTTGAAATGGGACTTCAAGGCGGGGGAAACCGTGACACGATGACCGATTTGATTACAGATTCATTAGGAGGACTCATCATTGCGATTTGGAGCTTCTTTAAGACAAAAATACTCATAAAGTGAAACTTCCATCAGTAGTTTTTTCCCGCTGATGGTTAGTTGAACCAATCGGGCATTTACGGGCAGCCCACCTATCTTCTTTGTAAACTCGAATATCTTGAGGGTGGAGATTTTACTGCCCGTTAAGGTGAGATAAAAGAAAGATAGGAAAAATATCCTTTTTTTTAAAAAAAATGTACTCAAAAAGAAGGAATTTTGTCCTATTTTGGCGAAATTAATACGCTGACAGAATTTTTATAATTTTTATTCATATTTTAACGCGTTTTTCGTTTATTTTTCAAATTCTGAATATAAATTATGGCCATTCAACCATCGATTTGTTTTTTGCAAAGCATTCCCAGTGCAAAAAAACAAAATAATCATTCTTTTAAACCTTCTAAAATTAAGTAATTTGTTTGGAAAAGGGGGAAATGTAGAATGTTGAAAGAAGATTATTTGATAAACGGGGATACATGTGCCATTCTGTCAGATTTTGATAATTATGGAAATGAATATTCTATGGTTATTGAAGGGGAACAAAAATTTCTGGTCATGAAGCCGCCAAATAAAATTGTAGAAGACTCGTATATTTTTAGAGGATTTGATCTAAATGGAGCGCGGAATGGCGCCCGGTTTATTTTGAAAAAAAAGAAAAACGTTCCGGTTGTCTACTCTCTAGATCCTGGGATTATATTAATTCCCTGCAAAACACCGGATCGAAGAGGGAAAATTTGGCTTATCAATTCACAAATTTGTGATATTAAACCATTGAATGATGAGTTAACAACTGTACATCTGTTTGGAGGCCATACGCTAACCGTAAGTATGAAATGTAAAATTCTCCAAAATAAAAGAATACAATGCTCATTTCTGCTATTGACCGTCCTCGAACGTATTAATATAGATAATTTGAAATTTTATCTCTAAGTGCATGTAAAAATACGGGCAAAAATTTTCTGGGAGCTAATTAATCTGAGTGGGTGAGGTATGTCTTTTCACGAAGAGATAGGATCGAATTAAGTAATCAAAGAAAGGGGTTCACAATTTAAAGTAACAGACTCTGTATGCGTTTCATTTTGGTATGTAGGGTCTGTCACGTTTCAATGTCATTGCAAAATTTTCCGCAACAAGCGAATTTACATCTTTGCTGGAACATTTTTAACGTAGGACAAAAACGGCAGAAAATGTGGGATCAATTGACTTATGATTACCCGAACCGCGTTTTATGGGACAAAACTGGCAAAAATTGGGAAGCCACTGGAAAAGTGCGAAATCATCTTGCTAAACACCGTATTTAGATGTATTTCCGGGTTTTATCATACTATATATTGTGTTAGTAATTCTTTTTAAATGACGGACAATGAAAAAGATTGAAGTAATAACAATGAATGTAAGAGACACACTACAAGCTGAAGAACTTGGGGTTGACAGGGTAGAACTTGTCAGTGCAATGAAAGAAGGTGGTCTAACCCCAAGTTACGGAACAATAAAAAATGTCTTGGCGCATGCAGAAATTCCGGTCCAAATCATGGTGAGGCCACATAGTTATAGTTTCGTGTATGATCAAAACGATTGGAATACGATAAAAGAGGATATTTTAGTGATTAACAGCCTTGGAGGCAATCGGATTGTCTTTGGTTGTATTACGCCAACCGGAGCAATTGATGAAAGCTTACTTTTGAAAGTAATTGAGCTTGTACCTGATTTAGACATTACCTTTCATCTTCCTTTGATTCCGTTTCTTCGCAAATTGAAGCCTATAAAATTTTATCAAAATATAAAAAGAATGTGAAACGGGTGTTAACTTCTGGCGGGAGACCAACAGCCTTTGAAGGTTCCAATATGCTTAAAAAACTTGTAACATTGTCCCAGGAAATTAACGGACCAGAGATTTTAGTTGGTGCAGGAGTCACCCCGGATAATATTGCCGACCTTGACGCTCAGATCCATGCAAACGAATGGTTTCCAATTAGAAGGAATGAGGACAACTCAACTCTCTCGGAAACAACGAATTTAACACCAAACTTGTTTGAAATAATCTTTCACCATTTGGTTGGTGGAGTTCTTACGCTGATAAAGAACCAGCTTATTGACGAGATATCAGACTATTGAAC
This sequence comes from Caldibacillus sp. 210928-DFI.2.18, assembly GCF_020554505.1. Taxonomy (NCBI): domain Bacteria; kingdom Bacillati; phylum Bacillota; class Bacilli; order Caryophanales; family Bacillaceae; genus Caldibacillus; species Caldibacillus sp. 210928-DFI.2.18. Next base: position 1,629 of record NZ_JAJCHL010000044.1, on the reverse strand, counting down.
GTTATAATCCATCAACTATGAGTATGAGCTTATCTCAATGTCCATGGGCCACATTCCGTAATACATAAGTAGTTGTTCTTCTACATAACCGCTTGAATCAATAAAATGACCCACCTTGGTCCGCATTGTTTAGAGGCGTGGTGGGTTCTGTAAATATTATAATAACTTTTTTAGTGCCAGTGTCAATAAAACAATCTGACTTCCATCGAGAGACCAACAGTCTTTGAAGGTTTCAATATGCTTAAATTGTCATTGGGGCTGTCCTAAAAGTACAACTTCTAAAATTTTATTACTAAAAGAATAGGTTCGGTTGATTTTCGTTTCGATGGCGGACGCGGGCACGGCCTCAGCTGCTTCGTCGCTCGTTTCCTCGCTCCTGCTCACGTCTGCTCGTGTGACTGTCGCTATCGCTTTCGTCACAAAAACTTTTTCGACTGCCGCTACGCTTTCGTCGAATATGTGTGCTGTTCCGCAGGACTCTGAATAAGCTTCCTTGAATAGGCATCGCACGAAGAAAAAATGCGATTAGCATTTTTTGAGGGAGTCGCCGCTACCTTCACTTCAATCAACCTATACACTTTGGTTTAATTTTTGACTTTCTGGACAGTCCCTAACATCAATTATACCCATCTAGTAGTAATTACTTTTTTCTGTGTGTAGAATTGGAGTCCGTCTTTGCCATTGGCATGGAGGTCTCCATAGAACGAGTCTTTCCAACCAGTGAAGGGGAAAAACGCCATTGGTGCTGGGACACCGATGTTTACACCAAGCATACCGGCATCAATGTTTTCCCTAAATTCCCGCACACTTCCACCATCATTTGTAAAAATACAAGCACCGTTTGCAAATCGTGACTGATTGGCAAGTTCAATCGCTTCATCTAAGTTATTTACACGGGCAATTGATAGAACAGGAGCAAATATTTCATCTTGCCAAATTTTCATATCCTTCGTTACGTTATCGAGTGCTAATGCCTCATATCAATTCCCTTTTCTTGGACTGAATACTCCATATCCTTTTTTTATTAGAGTTTATAGGTGCTAATACATCAAATCATTTCTTTTTCCTTGGATCCATACTCTAAATATTCAACCCCTGCACCGTTTATAGTGCTAATGCCTCATATCATTTCTTTTTTCTTGGAAACAAGTTTAAGAAGCTTTTCATTCTCTCTTTTGAGGTAAATGTTAACGAGCGATTTAAATCCCCTTCATATTGAAGGATTGCAACTATCCATTCGCATGAAAATGGTGGAATTAGGGGCATTTGAGCAAGAAGGTTTTGAAAAACTATTGAGGGAAGCCTATGAAAGAGGGTACTTGTCTACGATGAAAGGACTAGACAATGCACCTTCTTTTTTTAGCGTGAATGATAAATACAAAAAACGGAGTAGATTTGAAAGGATTTAATGACAATGAAGTAGAAGTATTATATAAGAGAGATTCGTCTTTTGTCACAGTTGACGGTTGGATTGAGGATGACGGAAAAATTATAATTGTGTTGGAGGAATACAATGAGTGATAAATATAAGCCTTATGAACACACTAAGGTGGAAAGATACCCCAATGCCAAAAAGAAAAGGGATTACAGTTGGTAAAGTTGACTCTGAGAAACAGAAAAAATTTGAAG
>NZ_JAJCHL010000043.1:0-29384 GCF_020554505.1 Caldibacillus sp. 210928-DFI.2.18 | reverse complement strand
ATTCCCTCGTTTTCTCCATAGTTTAGATAATCATTCAATTCTACAAAGAAGAGGAGAATTCCTTTAAAAAAATCAAAAATACAAAAAATTTACGTGCGGAATATGCGTTAAACGCATAAAAAAAGCTACCCGCCAAGTTGCCAAATAAGACAGCCCAGCGGGTAATTGCTTTTTTTCTACTTATTCTTTATAATTCTTCTCAAAACGCCATGCGTCCCGACACATCGCAATAATATCACGTTTAGCGACCCAGCCTAGTTCCCGCTTTGCTTTTGAAGCATCGGCATAACATGAAGCGATGTCTCCTGGTCTACGCTCTACAATTTCATATGGAACTTCAATACCATTAGCTTCTTCAAAAGCCTTCACTAATTCTAGTACACTAGTACCTTTGCCGGTTCCCAAATTATAAACATGGACACCTTCAGTTAGGTTTTCCAATGCAGCAACATGACCCTCAGCAAGGTCTACTACATGAATGTAATCGCGAACTCCGGTACCATCCACCGTGGGGTAGTCATTTCCAAACACACGTAATTTCTCTAGTTTACCTTTTGCTACTTGAGTAACATATGGCATCAGATTATTTGGAATGCCATTTGGCGCTTCCCCAATTAACCCACTCTTATGTGCCCCTACTGGATTGAAATATCGGAGGAGCGAAACAGAGAAAGCAGAATTAGCTTTTGCTATATCCGTTAGAATCCGTTCACTCATTGCCTTTGTTTCACCATATGGATTTGTTGTTGGTAAGAGATTCATAGTTTCCACAAATGGTACTTTATTATCGCCGTAAACAGTTGCTGATGAACTGAACACAAATTTGTTTACACCATATTTAAGACAAGCTTTGGCAAGAATCATCGTACTAACAATGTTGTTATAATAATAAGCAAGCGGCTTTACTACTGACTCACCAACTGCTTTTAGACCAGCAAAATGAATAATACCATCTATATCATGATTAGAAAAGATGGTGTTAACTGCTATCTCATCTGTAACATCTATTTCATAAAAGGTTATTTCTTTATTTGTTATTTGCTTTACCTTTTCAATGGCCTCTACTTTACTGTTGCAAAGATTATCGGCAACAAGTACAGTGTGTCCCGCTTCAAGTAAAGCAACACAGGTATGTGAGCCAATATATCCGGCACCGCCAGTTACCAGAATGTTCATTCGAAAATAATACACCTCGCTTCCCTCTAATTACATTATAATATGAAAAAAACAATTCTATATAGTTTGACCTAAATGTTATTTATAATAAAGTCTTTTTGCAATACTGGATATTCTTCTTAATAGACCAACAGGAAGGTTTGGATAAATTATTTTATAATACTTAGCGTCATACAGCCTATCTGGTAAAACGAAATCTGGATGCTTAAGTGGTTGTTCCAGTTCTTTTACATCCATGAAGAAAAAATTAGCGATTTTTTTTGGCAATAACTTAATGTTATTTCCTGAATGAGTTGAGCCAGTTCCAATTCCTATATTAGTTATTTGATTATATTTCGGTACAATTGATAACCATGAATTAGCATGCCTTATAAAGCCCCATTGATAATCCCAATACGATGTAACTTTTTTTTGTTTCAATTCTTTTCTTGCGTTATCCCATGTCTTTAGTTTTCTTTTTGCTGCAAATTTTGGCGTAATATCTAGTAAAATATTATTTCTAATATATATTTCATCTATCTTTTTTAAATCATATTCATATTTTTCCCATCTATCTTTCCAGGTTGCCCATCCCCAGATTGCTCCAGATTTAACAAATCCGTACGAATACCCGCCAAAATCATATTCTTTAAAATAATTCAAACCACTAATTATTCCTATCCTTGAATCATCTTTATATCTTTCTAGCATTTCCTTACAAAATAAAAAAAAGGAATCAGCTGGGATACAATCATCTTCAAGGATTATTGCCCTATCTACGTGTTCAAAAACCCAGGAAATACCTGTATATGGTCTAGTACCACATCCCAAGTTTACATCGGAATAATTTTTAAATACCTCACACTCCCAATCGATATCATTAACTATTTCTCTACATTGTTGGATTTTTATTTTATCTTGTTCGTTTGCATTTCTTTCACCATCTTGAATTAAAAATAATTTAGATGGTCGAGCTTTTCTTACCTTTTTAAAAACCTCTCTTAATGTTTCAGGTCTGGTAAAAAAGATTAATGCTACAGGAACATCTAATTCAGCCTTATACAACTATTTCACCCCAATAAATCTAAGTCATTTTTGAAATTGACTTTTCCATCTCTTAATATTATCAATTGGTATATTAATCTCCGTTGTAAAACTACTATTAATTAAGTCTGACAATTTTTCAATTTCTTCTCTGGAAATGCATTTCAAATTAAAGTCTTTCTGCTTTTCTATGGCCCTGTTATCAATAGCAATGATAATTGCTCTTTTCTTTTTTTGAAGCGCTCGAATTCCTGCATGTAATCTCGTACCAATATAATCAACATTTTTTTCCAAGATTGCATCATATGATTTTAAATTAGGGGGGATCAATTTAATTTTTTTATTTTCTACACTTAACTCCTTATAATAATCGTAATCCTTCGTTCCTTGTAACCATAAATATACATTTTCATAATGGTTACAGAGAATTTCAATCATTTTTTTATCACTTGATAGGTCTTTATTATAATCGGTAATTGTACAAACAACATCTTTAGACTTAACACTTGGTATCTCTGAACAATGTTCCTTTGTAAGACTCCACATAGTTGGGCAACCTGTATTTATAACATTTTCAAAACCCATATTTTTCAGTTGCATTTCAGTATAAGAATCCCTTACTGAGTGATAATAGTCCGAAGACAAAACGCTCTTATATAATTTTTTTGTATAATAATTTGGTTCATCTCCGTACTGCCACCAACCCGTTCCTACTAATACGCAAGGGCCTATATTTTTAGCATTAAAAATATTTATATCCCATTGCCTAAAGAGCCTATTCATTTTTCCTCTTAGCAAGTTACTTCCACACACAAATTTGTAGTCAAAATCCTTGGTGTGTCTTAAATATCTTGATACTGGTAAATGTGTTGATACTTCTACAATAAAAGAATCATTTAATAATCCTTCTAATTCTCTATATGCACCATCAAATATGATATGGTCTCCCATATTTAAACTACTTATTGCTGGATTATAGAGCACTACTTTTTTTTGATCTGCCATACTAATTATCCTTTCAATTAAATTCCGAAATATTCTCCAATGCATAAGATTACTAATTTATTTTTTTAGCCCTTTTAACATAAATGCTTTCATCATCATAATAGAACTGTATCTTACTTTTTTTATAAATAGTGGAACAACAAAATTAGATATAAATTGTGTTGCTAAAGTTGCAATTGCAGCACCGTACCCACCCAAGATGGGTATTAAAATAAAATTGAGGCTTACATTAGTTATTGCACCACTAATAACAAGAACTGTACTATATTTCTGAAGCCCTTCGCAGACTAACCAAGTTGAAGCAGCAGTACCAAGCATTGCAAAAGTCCCCGCCCAAATACTTACCGACAAGATCCCCGCTGCCTCTAGATACTCAGAGCCATAAAGTATTTTTATAATTATTCTTGAAGTTAATAGAATAAAAACTCCAAATCCGATGCTCAACCATGCTACAATAGTGTATAAAAATTGAACTGCATTAACATAACTATTTTCATCTGTTTTTTTCTTACTCATAATAACTGGTTTAAAAGATGTTATTATTGCCATTGGAACAAAGTACCACAAACCAGCGATTTGAGTTGCTGCTGAAAATATTCCTAATTCTTCTTTATTAGATAACATGGAACCCAACATTACTTTGTCAATCTGCATATAAATTGTAATCATAAGTCCCGAAATAATTAAATACCAACTTTGGGATAATATACTTTTTGCATATTGGAATTTGAACTTCCACCTTGTATTTGATGTTCTGTTTTTGAAATAAGCTACTACTAGTGCTATACCCACAATTAATGTATCCGACATATATATAAGAGCTAAATGATATAAGTTTCCCTCTAGTATTACAAATCCCACTTTGAGTAGAGCAGAAAGAATATATGCCCCCATACGAATTAAAGAAGATATTTTCGATTTTTGATAAGCTTGTATCCAATACTCTATGACTTCTAATGATTTAAAAATCATGGTGAATGACATTATTAATACAAGTAAATGAACACGCTCGTCATTTGGTGCGATAAATCTGATAATCACACTAGCCAATAATGTTAATACTATGCCACCTATAACCCGTAAAACTAAACTTGTAAAGAGTATCGTGCCCTCTTCTTCCTCTTGTTGTACGATTGATTTAACGGACAACGTTTCTAAACCTAAAGTTGATAGGGCTGTAAATAATGTGACAAAGGCTAACGCATAATTATACAGTCCATAATTTTCTGGACCTAAATACCTGGCTACTAGTGCCATCACAAATACACCAATGATCATAGTAAAAACCTTGTCTCCAACTAGCCAACTTGTATTATGAATGATCTTGGCGGCAACATCATTACATTTTATTCTTTCTAGAGATTCTGCAAATTTATTTTTAATTTTCAATACCTATTCCTTCTTTTGCAATATGTCTTCATATATCTCTATTAAACGATCTGTATTTGTTTTAGGATAATGCCTTTTCCATGCACGGGCTCTTGCATTCTTTGAAAATTGTAAAGCTAACCCATTATTTTTAAATATCTCACACACATAATGTGCTAACATGTATGGGGCATCAGGTTGGTACAAGAAACCATCCTCTCCATGTTTTAGCATGTCAGGTATACCCCCCACATAGGAAGCAACACACGGAACACCTAAAATCATTGCCTCACCTAAAGAGTTGGGACTGTTTTCAATAGACGAAGGACAGACAAAAACATTTGAACTTAAATATCTTTTACACATTTCAAATTCACTTAAAGATCCTGTAAACACTATATTATTTTCTAACTTGTAATCTTTAATCAATCTTTTTATAAATTTTCCATAATAAGTCATCAGTAGTTTATCTTTTATAGTATCTGACTTTATAATATCTTTTCCACTAATATATAATTTAGTATTTGGATATTTTTTTATTATATGTGGCATAGCTTGAACTACATAGTGAAGACCCTTAATTGGGTAATGTGCTTGGCTTAAAAATAAAGAGTACCTTTCACATTTTTCAATATCCCATTCGTGATTATAAAATTCGTCTCTTAAAGTTTCATTGCAAAAATAATATTGGGCTTTTGGGTTAATTTGAGATGTACAAGCTCTATCCCAGGTTGTACGACCGATTATATGTTTAACTTTTTTTATAGCCTCAACTTCATTTTTACCCCTTTTGTAATACAATTTTTGTAAGCCAATGACACTATCTCCTCTTAATAAATTTCTTAAAGTAGATCCATAAACCACTTTCCAAGGTAAATTTGCAAATGTGTGTTGCGAAATAATTGAAACTAATCCTTGTGTAGATATTACGGTCTCTATTTTTAGCTTGTTACAAATATTAACCATAGAAAGTGTATGGGCCATTTCTGTACCATAAATGTGTACAAGATCCGGCTTGACTCTTTTTATGATATCTTTAAATATATGATTATCCTCAATTAGTTCTTTATCCTTATCTTTAAGTGCTTTGAAAGCATAATAAGTGATTTTCTCTCCTCTAAGTTCTACAAAAGTAGAAACCCCTTTTTTGGGAAATGCTATTGTTAGATTAATGCCTTGCTGCCTAGCTAAATCTTTTGAAGCATTAATTAGCCACCCTCCAAAAGGTGAAGGATTTTCATTTAATAATTCACTTGCCTCAGGTAAAGGTATATTAATTAGCCACAAAATTTTCATAGTAACATCCTCTGGTTATTATAATAGAGCAATAGATTTCAAATTAGAATCTGTATGTTATTTGTTTCCAAACAAAACCTCATCGTCCTAAAATAGTCTGATATGTCCCATACGAATCAATCCAAATATCATTGTTAAAGAAGGACCAATAACGTAACAGATAAATAAAAATCATTAATACAAATAAGAGTGTTCGAAGTCTAACATTCTTTATTTTTGAAAAAATTACTGGTATAGTGACAATTAAAAAAACATCAAAGTACATACCGATCCTTGAAATCATTGATACTTTGTAAGCTAACAAGGAGATAATGGTAGCAATTAATGATAATTTACCATAAATCAAATCTTGTCCCTCTAGCTTGTTAATATTAAATAGAATTAAGAAAAAGAAAAAACTTGATATTAAAGTTGATCTTAAAGAGTTTTGTAGTCCTTCTTCATAGTAGGATGAATAATGTGATGGAAAGAAATCTAAAGTCCAATTAATTAAGGTACCTAATAGCGGTGTTGATAACAGAATAAATACTAAAAAGACTATAGTTGTTATCTTTACCACATTTAATTTTTTATTCGTTAGTAAAAAATATATTGGAAGCATTATAAGCGCACTTTGATGAAAACCTGATGCAATTAATACTAAGAAAAAATAAAAAATTGCCCTTTTCTTTATGCCATAATAAACTGCCAATATAACAAAACAGATTGATAAAGTTTGTCTAAATGCAGATAAATGGATTAAAAAAAGGTATGGATTAATCAATAGTATTAACGAAGCAAACCAATACTGATTTCTTGTTAAATTATTTTTTATTAAAAAGAATATACATACTAAATAAAAAAAACTGGTAATAGCCACAAATATATAAAAGTTTGGTATCAAAAGATTTAATGATCGATATAAAGGGTCATTCACCCCCCAAGCATAACGCCCATCATTTAGTGCCTGATGTATATTTAAATAGGACATGTAATCATTACCAAAATCGTATCGTAAAGCTAAAAATAAAAACAATACACCAAAGGCTAAAATGTAAAAGGGATACTTTTTATTTAGAGCAGGTAATAATAACAATAGAACGAACAAAAAAACTAAGTGCGTTATTATAAAAAGCCCCCCTTTTTTTAATAAAAGTTATCAAACAGCCTCAAACTCATTTAGAATTTTTTTATATTATAATTTTTCTTATTGTTTTTATATGCTCGAGACTATTATTATTTTAATTATTTTTTATAAGTACCTATTAAGTATTGCGGCAATTATCTATTTGTTTAGAAAGTCTATTATTTTTTTTGCTTGATTAATATTATTTTTTCTTTTAACAAATTCTAATGCTTTTAAACCTACTTGGTCTCTTTCCTCTTTTCCCATCTTAACTATATTTTCTAACATCTGACAAATTGTTTTGGGATTATTATCCTCTAATACTAATACATAATTTCTATATTCTTCAGGAATACCAGGTAACATTGTTGTTATTAATGGTGTTCCCGAAAGCATGTATTCAAGTGTCTTAGAAGGAAATGAATATTTTACATATTCTTCTTCGGGGGATCGAGCGTTAATTAAAAAATCAGCTTCCCTTTGTACATTCAATACTTCTTTTTGTGAAATAAACCCTTTATACACTACTTTATTATTTACTAAACATATTTGTTTTAGATCTTCTTCGAAGTCGCCACGACCATAAATTTCTAATACAAGATTTTCATTCTTATTCATTAAAAAACCTTCAACTATATTTTTAATACCATATCTTTTTGAAAGGGAACCTGTGTAAACTATCTTTATTTCACTCGAAGAAATTTTTCTACTTCTTGTCCAATTCATTTCATTTTCATCAATTATACCCTCTATTACTAAATAGGGTTTTTGGGGAGCAAAATCCTCTGCTAGGTATTTAGTAAGTGCAATAACTTTAGATGCTTTTCTCATTAAAAATTTTGAAATATATAATTCAATACTTCTTAATTTAGCTTTTAAAAAACTATCTCTTTCAATTTGCACGGAAGGTGGATCAGTCCATATGGCAATATAGTCTATACTGTATATCCTTGATATCAGATAACCTAATAACATAAAAGGAACATGAACTGAATAGACAATAATTCCACCTTTGTTTTTTTCCTTATTATATTCTTTAAAAATATAATACATCCCAGAGAAAAACCTTGTTATAATTTTTAAAATACTAGTATTAATAAATGGTATCTCTATTATATTTATACTCTTATCAAATATTTTGATTTTCCAGTTATGTGAACGAAATTTTTTTCTAGGATAATAGGGATAATCGGAAACTGGCCTTGCTGAAATATACGTGTATTTAAAAGTATCACATAATTCCAAACCTTTAATTAAATTCCAATTAAACTTATGTGTTTGGATAGATGGAAGTTTGTCTAACTTGAATACTTTCTCCATTTCTTCATCAGGTACTGCAAATCCTAAAAATAAATAATTCTTTTTCATTATCTATTTCTCCCAAACAACTCGGTTCACATAATCAGTATATGATAATATTATCCTTAACACTTTATCCGACACATTCGGCATACTATAGTCTCCTACAATCCTTAACGTATCTTGTTCCTGTTTTTCAAGTATCTCTAATCCCTGTAGTATTCTTTCTTTCTTAAGACCAACCATCATAACTGCTGCTTCTTCCATTGCCTCTGGCCTTTCATGAGCTTGTCTAATATTGAGCGCTCTAAACCCAAGGATAGAAGACTCCTCACTTATTGTGCCACTATCACTTAGTACTGCTTTTGCCTTAATTTGCAGTTTCACATAATCATTAAACCCTAAAGGTTTCAGTGTTTTCACTAGCGGGTTAAATTCAATTCCTTTAGTTTCAATCATTTTTCTTGTTCTAGGGTGTGTACTAACAATGACAGGAATATTATACTTTTCTGCCACAGCATTTAAACTATTAACTAAATCTATAAAATTAGTTTCTGAATTAATATTTTCTTCTCTATGTGCTGAAACAACAAAATATTTCCCTTCTTCCAGACCCAATCTTTCTAGTACATCTGATTTCTCAATATCATCTTTTCTAGAATTCAGGACTTCAAACATTGGACTACCGGTTTTAATAATACGGTCTGAAGGAAATCCTTCTCTTAACAGATATTCTCTAGCAATATCACTATATGTTAAATTGATGTCTGCTGTATGATCAACAATCTTTCTATTAGTTTCTTCTGGAACTCTTTGATCAAAACATCTATTCCCTGCTTCCATATGGAAAATAGGAATATGCCTTCTCTTCGCAGCAATCGCGGTTAAACAACTATTCGTATCACCAAGCACTAAGAAAGCATCTGGCTTTACTTCCTCCAAGATAGGATCAATTTTAACCAAAATATTACCTATTGTTTCTACAGCTGTTCCAGTAGCTGCATTAAGAAAAAAATCAGGTTTCTTCAAATTAAAATCTTTAAAAAACACTTCATTTAATTCATAATCGTAATTCTGACCTGTATGAACAAGAATATGTTCAATTGCATTTGACTCTTCTAATTTATTGATAACAGCTGAAAGTCTAATAATTTCCGGTCTCGTACCTACAACTGTCATTACTTTCAATTTTTTCATTTTTGTTATACCTCCAAGAAGTATGTGTCTGGCTTTTCTGGGTCAAAACATTCATTCGCCCACATTACTGTTACAAGATCCGTTTCCCCAATATTAACAATGGAGTGGGTATATCCAGTAGGGATATCTACCACTTGTAACTTTTCTCCACTCACTCTATATTCAATAATCTCATCCGAATCAATCTTTCTAAAACGTATTAATCCTTCTCCGCTTACAACCAAGAATTTTTCATTTTTTGTGTGGTGCCAGTGATTCCCTTTTGTAATCCCAGGTTTCGATACATTTACTGAAACTTGGCCTCTCTCAGAAGTTCTAATGAATTCAGTAAAAGATCCCCTATGGTCGCAATTCATCTTAAGATCATAAGAGAATTTGTCTTCTGGTAGAAAGCTTAAATAAGTACTGTATAATTTCTTAGTTAAATCATCTTCCATATTAGGAATACTTAAATTTGTTCTGCATTCTTTAAAACTTTTTATAAGTTCAGCTAATTCTCCAAGTTTAATATGATGTGTTACAGGTACAACACAGAACTCATTTTGCATAGTTGGCTTTCCCTTTAGAGCTCTTAAGAACTCTTCTAATACATCATCTATATAACAAAGATTAAGCTCTGCATCTGGATTGTTTATCTGAATATCTAAGCCTCTAGCTATATTATGACAAAAGGTAGCAACGACAGTATTATAGTTAGGTCTGCTCCACTTACCAAAGACGTTTGGCAACCTATATACATAGACTTTTGCGTCTGTCTCTTTATAATGATTAAATAATAATTCCTCTCCAGCTTTTTTACTTCTTCCATAAGGATTATCCTTTTCTGCTTGTATAGAGGAAGTAATAAGCACTGGAGCATTATTTTTATGCTTCTTTAATAGTTCTAACAGTTGAGAAGTAAATCCAAAATTACCTTCCATAAATTCATTTTCATCTTTCGGTCTGTTTATCCCGGCTAAATGGAATACAAAATCACATTCTTTTGTATATTTATCTAATAATGAAGGATCGCTTTCTCTGGTATATTCGAATATATCGTTATATCCTCTATTTCTAAGCTCAGCGACTAGGTTTTTTCCTATAAACCCTTTTGCTCCTGTAATAAGAATATTCATCAATTTATTCCACCCTTTAGTTCATTACGTGAATCTTTTTATTCCATTCCCTTAGCTCATTTTGTACATAATCCAATTCAAGTAATTTTTCTTTAATTTGTTCAATAGTAAGAATCTGTGTATTATCAGAATTATATTCTTCAACTGAACTTAACTTTTGATCGCCCTCTACAAAATACTTGTCATAGTTCAAATCTCTTTTGTCAGCAGGTACTCTAAAGAAACCACCTAAATCTTCTGCTACTACATATTCTTCTTTAGTAAGCAGCGTTTCATAACGTTTTTCACCATGACGTGTACCTATGATTTTAATTTCATTGTCAGCGTTGAAAAGCTCCTTAACTGCTTGAGCAAGATCACCAATCGTGCTGGCAGGGGATTTTTGCACCATAATATCACCAGCCTGAGCATTTTGGAAAGCAAATACTACAAGCTCAACTGCTTCTTCTAAACTCATAAGGAACCTTGTCATGTTAGGGTCTGTTACTGTTAAAGGCTGCCCACTTTTAATTTGTTCAATAAATAATGGAATAACCGATCCACGCGAAGCCATTACATTGCCATATCGTGTTCCACAAATAAGCGTTCTTTCTGGATCAACCGTTTTAGACTTTGCTACAAATACTTTTTCCATCATTGCTTTAGAAATTCCCATAGCATTAATTGGATAAGCTGCTTTATCAGTTGATAGGCAGATTACCTTCTTTACTCCGTACTCAATAGCCGCTGTTAATACGTTATCAGTTCCAATAATATTAGTTTTGACCGCTTCTAAAGGGAAGAACTCACAAGATGGTACTTGCTTCAATGCAGCTGCATGAAAAATATAATCTACACCGTGCATTGCATTTTTTACACTTGCTATATCCCGAACATCTCCAATATAAAACTTTAATTTATCATTCTTATATAACTTGCGCATATCATCTTGCTTTTTTTCATCTCTAGAAAAAATGCGAATTTCTTTTATATCACTGTCTAAAAACCTTTCCATCACAGCATTACCAAAGGAACCTGTTCCTCCAGTAATTAATAAAGTTTTATCTTTAAACATTCCCTCTACCTCACTTTTTGAAATGACTCTCTAATATTTCTACCGAGCGACTAATATTAAACTTTTCCTCTAAATACCTTCGACCATTGGCTCCCATCATTTCCAATCTTTTAGATTTGGCCATATTTTTAGCTTTACTTATAAAACTTTGCGCATCGCCAGACCAAACCCATTCTCCACATTCCGCTTCTTCAATCAACTCTTTAAGATCAGTTACTTTATCTGTAGCTGCAAGTACTGGTTTCGCATATTCCATATAGGATAGTATACGTGACGGATAGTTAGGTATAGAAAATCTTGGGTCTAGTACAATAAGACCTACATCGCTTTCTTTTGTAATTTGTTCATATTCAGTCCTAGGCAAGTTTTCAATCACCAGAGCATTGTTTATTTGGTTTTCTTTAATTGTTTGCTCCAATTTATATCTATCTGTTCCCCTACCAACAAAGAGGAAGTACATTTCATTTTCATTCTTACAGCCTTTAATAACTTCACATAACAAATCAATATATTGTGGTCTCCCCATGTTTCCGCCAAAAAGAAAAACACATGATTCTTTTGGGACACCAAATCGCTCTCTAATATGGAATTTATCCACTTTTATATTGTTTGTTAACTTTTTAGTATTAGGGAAGATTTCAACCTTTGATGTATCTATCCATGAATTATGATCTAATACGTATTCTTTATTAGCATTAGACATACAACCAATGTAATCAGCGGTTTGCAGTAATTTCTTTTCCTTGGATTTAAAATATCGATGTATAAGGCCTTTTTCTTTTATAATTCCTAAATCTACAGCGTTTTGAGGAAAAATATCCTTAAGCATTAAATATGAAGGACAATTAAATAGTTTTTTCGCCCATGCTACTAAACCCGCATTAGTCACCGGCGGCGATTCAAATAAGATAAAATCAAACTTTCTTTCTCCTAAATATTCCTTTATACCTTTTTTCATAAGGATTGGTATTTTTAACGTGGTTATCCCTTTTTCAATAAAACCTACATCGTAATAGTTCCCAGTAACAATACGTAGGACATCAAAGCCCCGTTCTTTCTTCATTTCTGTATTTTTTTTATTTCTCGCTTGTTCAGATACTGCTACTGTTATCTCATGACCAGCTTCATGTAATGCTTCTGCTAAATCAGTATATATTGTAGCCCCCTTATCTGGCTCGGGAAACGAAGTTGCAATATATAGTACTTTCAAGAGTATCTCTCCTCATTTTTTCCACACACCATGTCTTACAATGAATAAACACTAATTATTCCATAAATGATAAACTTGATGACATTCCACTTGTTTACATCCAACTTTATGATAAAAGTTAATTGCACCTATATTTCGTATTTGTGTGCCAACTCTAATTTCATTAAATCCGTGTTGATGTGTAGCGTATTCTACTGCTTTGAATAAGCTAGTTCCAATACCACCTTTAGTCACTTTTGGGGACACAGCAATCAATTCAATTACACTTGCATTATCTGAGAATGAATAAAGTACAAAACCATTTATATTATCATTTTCATCTCTAGATAACGCAAAAAACTTATCCGGCTTTTCAAAAGCATTGATAAGCCACTGACGATATACTTGATCTCCTCTACGTTTAGCTAATTCCGGATCCTCAGTAAACTTTGAGAACTTAAAATCTGCTAACTCAATGATTTGATCATTTCTCTCTAATGATTGATGTATTGTAACATTTGTTGGAATCTCGAATGGGCCAACCAATTTCTTTACAAACTGAATATTTACATCTGCCAGAAAAGCCGAAGTATCCTTTCCAATTAGTTGTGTATTAACAGGATCTGAATTCTGATTCGTGATTGAAATAAATTGGTAATCATTAAATTTAGCCTGTAGTTTATCCCATTCATTCAATGAAAGCGGCATGTGCAATATAGCTTTAGCACTACTAACACCAAAAAAATCTGTATCCCACTTCAGTTCATAAAAGGATACTGCTTTTTCACTATTCTCCATAAGCAATTCCTACCTTACATTCCTATACCAGTGTTATTACGTGATTTAGTACTTTTTTCCGTTATAAATACATCCTCACGTTTCAATACCGATACAGCAGTTTTAAAAAATATTTTTATATCAAGCCATAAGGACAGGTTATCAATATAATAAATATCATTTTGGATTCGTTCTTTCCAAGGCACAGTGTTCCTAAAGTAAGCTTGATTATAACCAGTAATCCCCGGTCTAATTTCTAACTTTCGTTCTTCATTGCCCACATATAATTCGCGATGCTCAGGTAAGTCAGGTCTTGGCCCGATAATACTCATATCACCTTTGATGATATTTAATAGTTGTGGTGTCTCATCCAGACTTGTTTTGCGAATAAACTTCCCGATTTTGGTTAATCTCGGGTCATCTTCAGAATTAAAGGTTGATCCATCTTCATTTCTTATGTCTGGAGCATTCATCTTCATGGAACGGAATTTATACATTTTAAATACTTTTCCATCTTTGCCTAATCGAGGTGCATTATAAAAAATGGATCCTTTATCTTGGAAGTAAATTATTGGTCCAATTATTAACAGGATAATTAACCAAAATGGAAGAGCAATTAAAGCTAGTATTAAATCAAAGGCTCTTTTAAAAAAGTTCTTATACATTTACTCAGCCCACCTTAGATTCATCCAGAATCGTTTTTAGGTTGCCAATTACATACTCCACATCCTCGTTACTTAATAAAGTATGAAGTGGAAGTGTGATTTCATTAATATACTGCTTATTAGCATTAGGATAATCCTTAATATCAAACCCTAAATTCTTATAGGCAGTAAACATAGGCAGTGGTTTATAATGGACGTTACATGCAACACCCGCTTCAGCCATTTTAATAATAATTTCATTTCTCTCTTTTTCACTAATCCTTGGTATCCTAGCTAAATAAAGATGACCACTTGAAGCATAGTCCTCACCATAATGCTGTAAACTTTTAACTCCTAATGGCAAGAGTGCTTTATCATACATCTCTATAATCTCTCTACGTCTTTCGAGTAATCCTTCATATCTATCTAACTGTATTAATCCAATGCTGGCCATAATATCCGTCATATTACACTTATAGGCAGGGTAAACAATATCATATTCCCATGCACCTTTTTGTGTTTTAGCAAGTGCATCTTTGGACTGTCCATGGAGACTGTATAACATGAATTGTTTATAAAGCCACTCATCATCTAATCCAAGATCATTACGCCAAACAACAGCCCCACCTTCTGCAGTTGTAAGATTTTTTACTGCATGAAAAGAGAAGTTTGTAAAATCAGCAACCTGTCCACACTTCATTCCATTTCTTTCAGCTCCAAAAGAATGGGCAGCATCTGCCATTACTATTACTCTATTAAATAGCCATTGAAGTTCATTGTTTGGTTTGAACATCTCTTTCTTACTTTCTACTATATTAAATAAAGTGTCGTAATCACACATTTTCCCAGCAATATCAACAGGAATAATTACCTTAGTTTTCTCCGTTATAGCATCAGCTAATTTTTCATAATCCATTTCAAATGAATCCGGAGCTGTATCAACTAATACAATTTTTGCTCCAACATGCTCTATAATGGCGGCAGAAGCAGAATACGTATATGCTGAGGTAATGACCTCATCTCCCGGACCTACTCCCAAAATACGAAGAGTTAGTTCCATAGCTGCAGTTGCAGAATTGAGGCAGACGGCTTTACTAACCCCAACATATTCAGCTATTCTTTCTTCAAATTCCTTTGTTTTTGGCCCAGTTGTGATCCAACCAGATTTTAATGCTTTTACAACCTCATCAATCTCTACATCTGTAATATCTGGTGGGGAAAATGGTATATTTCTTAATTTAGTATCAATCATTGTTCATAGCCCCTCTTATTTTAAATTTTGTATAAAACAAAAATGATTTAGTAGCTTAGTACTTAATTAGATTAGTTTTTCTAACCAACTACTAACCCACTAAATCTTATCCATATCCAATACTCACCTCGTAATATCTATTCAATCTACCAAACAAATACGAAATAGATATTCAAATCATAATCACCTCAAACCGAGTTTCTTCCTATTATATATACCATTCAATCAATCTATAATTCTCACTAAAAACACCCAAAACCCTTATCCCGCAAGGTTTCTAGCACTCAATCTAACTACGATACTCAGTTCCTTAACTCTATTCAATATTTCCCCATATTTTAGGTTGTTAAAAAGCCCGTCAAATCAACGTTTTTCATAATCGAAATACCTGATTTTAGACATTTAATTTTTTATAATGACAAAACGGTACTATGTTATATAGATAAATCCCATATATTGTGTGTTTTTATGATTTTCCACCGATTCCTACACAATATGTTATGGTTATCTATTAACCATTCTGACTTCCAAATTACCATTCAATCATACCAATCATTTTCATCTGCAAATAGTCAAGCTAATAGAATATATTAATCAAAATACTCGATTATTGATACGGTACATTACTTTCTCCCTCATCAGGATTCCTCTTGCCATCACTATGAACACTGCATCTAACCTTCCCATCATAATAACTAATTACTCCATCAGATGGACATATACTCTCTTTAGAACGTGTCTTAAAATCTAAAAAGGCTTCATCACTATGATCTATCTTTCGATCTATCAAATATAGCTCGTATTCTCTCTCAAACATAATTCGATTGTTATCACACACCTCTGCCCTAGTCCTATCAAATAGGTTGTAAAATATAGGAACAGCAATCAAACAAAAAATAGAAATAATGACAAGTACTGCTAATAGCTCAATAAGAGTTAACCCCTTTCCATTTCTATTTTTTATTCTTACAACCAGCAATAACATATTTAAACCCCTACCCTTTATTAGGTTTTTCAAGGGTGTAAATTTAATAAGTTTACTATTTTATTAATGTTAATTTCCTATTTATACAAGGACAAGCAAACACTTGCCCTTGTATAAATAAGTTTTCTAATTTCCTACCGCTTCCACAACGGTTTGTATCTGAACCGGTGCTTGTCTATGATTATTCGCAATACCCAGCAGCATTTCTCTTACTTCATCAACTGTAATTTCCTCATACTGATTCATCAACTGATGCAACAATTCCTGTCCAACCATCTTCGCCTTCCCAATATGAATCTTCGGAAAAACTTGTTCCGGGAAAATCTCATTTTCATTGAGAAGCTCTTCATACATCTTTTCCCCCGGACGTAATCCGGAGTAGACAATGCCAATTTCGTCTTCTGTATAACCCGATAGTCTGATTAGGTTTTTCGCTAAGTCTACGATTTTTACAGGTTCACCCATATCTAAGACAAAGATTTCCCCACCCCTTGCCAATGAACCGGCTTGGATTACTAGACGAGAAGCTTCCGGAATTGTCATGAAGTAGCGAGTAATATCCGGATGGGTGACGGTGATCGGACCACCTTCTTGAATTTGTTTTTTAAATAATGGGATGACACTGCCGCGGCTGCCAAGGACATTACCGAATCGGACTGCGACATATTTCGTGTTGAATAGCTTGTCCATTTCTTGAATAATGAGCTCAGCACAACGTTTCGTCGCACCCATCACATTCGTTGGATTAACAGCTTTATCTGTGGAAATTAAGACGAATGTGTCCACCCCAAATGTACCGGCTGCTTCTGCCACATTTTTCGTACCAAAAATATTGTTTTTTACAGCTTCTTTCGGGTTGTATTCCATCATCGGTACATGTTTATGAGCGGCAGCATGATAAACTACATTCGGTTTATGTTCTTCCATCACTTCAAAAATGCGGTTTTTATCTTGGACATCAGCAATCACCGGTACTATTTCGAACGCATGTTTATATTGATTTTGCAGTTCCATATTAATTTGATAGATACTGTTTTCGCCATGACCAAGAAGTACCAGTTTTTTTGGTTTGAATTGGCTCACTTGCCGGCAAATTTCTGATCCAATTGACCCACCCGCACCAGTAACAAGAATCGTTTTTCCGGCCAATTTTGCTGAAATACTTTCTAAGTCCAATTCAATTGGATCTCGTCCAAGTAAATCCTCAACTTCAACATCACGGAAGCTTGTCACTGAAACTTTTCCAGTCATAAGATCTTCAATTTTTGGCATAATTTGTGTACGTACTTTTGTTTTCGTACATTGATCGACAATGAGGTTCAGTTCTTTCTTTGTTAACGAAGGAATCGCTATAAGGATCAGCTCTATTTTTTGTGTTTCAACAATCCGATATATTTCTCTTACATTCCCAAAAACAGGGAGACCAAAATAATCCAAGTTTATCTTTCTTGAATCATCATCGATAAACCCAATAGGCTCCAAATCTGAATCAGTTGATAGTAATAACTGTTTTGCTACCATTGTTCCCGCAGCACCTGCACCGATAATTAATGTGCGTTTCTTTTGAGTTTTCGGTTTATAATAACTGTCGCGGAATACTCTCCAACAAAAACGGGACCCACCAATCAATAGAATGTGCATCATCCATGTTAAAATAAGAACACGAAAATAGATATCGTGAATGACAATCAATTGAACAATTGCTGTCGAAAAAATCGATAACGTAACCGCCTTGACAATTGCCGTTAATTCACCAACGCTCGCATATTCCCAAGCTTTATGATATAAACGAAAAATAAATGCATAAATATGATGAAATGTCAATAGTGTGAGCATTGTTATGAGGATGGTTGACGAGATAAAAACTCGCAAGTCGATTCTCAAAATTAACAGGACAAAATAAATTGATGTCATTACAATAATCGAATCCAGTAATGATAAAAACGCTAATCTTCTTGTATATGTCACCTCAAGCTCTCCTTTCAATTAAATAGAAGTTTAATGATGTTAAAGCTGTTATATAGAGCTTAACACCTTTTATAATTTGATTAGTTCACTTCCATATAATGAGTTAATAAACTCTGTTACTTGAGGTTTTAACTCTTCATCTTGAAGAGCAAATTCAATTGTAGTTTTTATAAACCCAATCTTCTCCCCCACATCATACCGTTTACCTTCGAAGTCGTAGGCGAACACACGCTGGATTTGGTTCAACTGTTGGATTGCATCGGTTAATTGAATTTCACCACCAGCACCAACTTGTTGTTTTTCAAGGAAGTGGAAAATTTCCGGTGTCAGTACGTATCTCCCCATGATGGCAAGATTCGATGGTGCAGTGCCCGGTCCCGGTTTTTCGACAAAATTCCGTACTTGGTAGCGACGACCTTCACTAGATAATGGGTCAATAATTCCGTACCGATGGGTTTCGTTATCGGGAACTTGTTGTACACCGATAACGGATGAAAAGGTTTCTTCAAATTGGTCGATTAATTGACGTAAGCATGGTGTGTCATTTTGAACAAAGTCATCGCCAAGTAGGACGGCAAATGGTTCGTCACCGATAAAATTACGAGCACACCAGACGGCATGACCTAAACCTTTTGGCTCCCGTTGCCGGATATAGTGAATATTGGCAAGATTTGATGAGTACTGGACTTTCTCCAACAGGTCGAACTTGCCTTTTTCCCTCAGGTTCGCTTCCAGTTCCGGTGCATTGTCGAAATGGTCTTCAATGGCGCGTTTGCCTTTCCCGATAACGATAATGATGTCTTCAATACCGGATGCGACCGCCTCTTCGACTATGTATTGAATCGTCGGCTTGTCCACGATTGGGAGCATTTCTTTTGGCATGGCTTTCGTTACCGGTAAAAACCTTGTTCCGAGCCCTGCCGCTGGAATAATTGCTTTTCTTACCTTTTTCAAAATCTAATAGCCCTCCTAATTATGTATCTTTTTTGAGAAATATTGTATTACAATAGTAATATTTACCTATTTTTAAAGAAAAAGAAAAATGTCTAATGAAACAACACAATACGTTTTATGTTCTTTCATTAGACATTCTCTAGTTGATTCTCTTAGAAGTTGAAGTCAGTAACTCAACAACATTTATCAAAATGATCTGATTGCTACCAAAGAAGGTTTTACAAAAATTCATATATTAATATAGTATTTAGCAGGTGATTTTAAGAAAATCTTTTTGCAAACCCACACAAATAAATCAGATTGGGCATCTAACCCGTCCTCACACCATACTTCCGACAACAAGTGTCTAAGGTCTCGGTTCGTTATCAACGTCACCCACAGCATGGCCGAGTGCCTCCGTTGATATTGGTTAGGAGACATCACCTGAATTAATACGTGGCTCATTTTTTACAATTACTATGACAAAGCTGCCATGTGTTTCAAAAATAGTTCAACTCGTGAATCTTATATCAATTGACTTTCCAACCATTCCCTTGAACCATCAGAGAATGTTCCTCCGTTTCATTAGTTGCAGATCCTCATATAAAATCAGGTGGGCTTTGAGATTAAAAGCCCAAGATATTTCTTGATCAGTTACGGGTCTATATATAAATCGGGCTAAAATTGCTCTTCCTTTTAAAATAGCCCAAGTATTTTCTTCCGCTTGATTGGTTGCGGGTCTTCACGGTAAATCATTTGTCCAGAAATTACATATTCCGCGTTTTCCCGGAACATATAGACGATTTCCGTCCCAAATTCCCGCTCAATCTCTTCATAAGCCGCACTTAAATGAAACGGACGTGTCGTTGTATTATGTGCATCACTGGCAACACAATGAGTTAAGTTCGCTTCAATCAGTTGGAAGGAAAACTTTTGAATTTTCTTTCCGAGGTCGCCGGTGACACTGGAAGCCGTTACTTGAGTAATCGCCCCTTTTTCAACAAGTGAAAAAAGCTTATCCGGCTGTTCGACAATTTGGCTGTTCCGCTCCGGGTGAACGATAACCGGTGTCAGGCCTTTTGTCTGCATTTCATAAAAAAGGCGCTCGGCATAATTCGGCACATGATTTGCCGGGAATTCTATCAAAATATAGTTTTTATCGTTGACGGTAGCAATTAAATCGTGATCATATTCCAATTCCCAATCGCCGAATAAACGAACTTCCTGACCGGTCAAAATCTCAAGCGGAATTCCTTCTTTTTGCAAGGCGTCATTTAATTGATTCACCTTTTCAACAACGACTTTTTTCGGATTATTGTATCTAGATGTTTGATGATGAGGAGTGGCGGCAATTTTCCGGATCCCGTCATTAACTGCTGCTTTTGCCATTGCCAGACTATCTTCTAGTGTTTGAGCCCCGTCATCAAGCCCCGGAAGTATATGACAATGAATATCGATCATCTTTGCCGCCTCCTAATCTCGTAGTATTTTAATGTTCTGCATAGTAATAGTAGTAATGCGTATCTTTATCGGCCTTTTTATTATTAAGTACAGCACCTAATAATTTTGCCTGAGCATTACTTAATATCTCTTTCGCTTTAATCGCTCCATCGCGGTCTGTTGTACCACTCGATGTTACCAATATCGAACCATCTGCCAAATTAGCCAATACTTGTGCATCGGTTACCGTTAAAACGGGCGGCGTATCGAACAGGATGAAGTCATATAAATTGTAGGCTTCTTTTAATAGATACTCCATTGAAACGGAAGCCAATAACTCTGCCGGGTTTGGCGGAATTGGACCGGATGTTAAGACAAATAAATTTTCTACATCCGTCATATGAACAGCATCCATGAGTTCAGCTTGTTTTGTTAATACACTGGTTAAACCAACTGTGTTTGGTAGTTGAAAAGTATAGTGAGCCGTTGGTTTGCGCAAATCTGCGTCAATTAACAACGTCTTTTTCCCTTGTTGGGCAAACACAACTGCCAGATTCGCTGCCGTAGTGGATTTTCCTTCCATTGGACCGGATGAAGTAACAACAATTGACCGAATTGCTTGGTCCACAGAAGCATATTGAATATTGGTTCGAATTGTCCGGTATTGTTCGGTAATCGGGGATTTTGGATCCTTTTTTGCAATTAAATGCCGTTTTGAACGAGATGTAGTTTTGTTTCTTGCCATTATCTTGTCTCCCCTCTTCCCCGTTGTTTTTTATGGAAGGGACCTTCCGAAGCTTCAATCGTTGTGATTACGCCGAGTACAGGTAATTCCAAGTATCTTTCAATGTCTTGCTCAGTTTTTAACGTATGATCAAGGTATTCGTATAAGAAAGCCAGTCCAACTCCTGCCATCAACCCAACAACGATAGCAATGGCGATATTCAAGAACGGTTTTGGTTTTACCGGTGAAATGTCATCCGGTACTTCAGCCGGTGTTAAAATATTTACGTTATCCACATTCATGATTTTGACAACTTCTCTTTGAAACACTTCGCCGATTTTATTGGCAATTTTCGCTGCTTCGTTCGGATTCGGGTCTTCAACAACGACACCAAGAATTTGGGAATTATCCTCACTTTGAACAGTAACCTTTTCTTTTAACTCCGCAGTTGTATATTTTCCATTCAGTTCTTCTGAAACAATATCTAAGATTCGCGGGCTTGTAATAATACCGCTATACGTATTGATCAACTGAATATTCGTTTGCACTTCATTTGTATTGAAGTTTTCACCAACTGTTGAGCGATTGACAAGTATTTGCGTAGATACTTGATATACGGGAGTGATTACAAAGAAGCTGAATATTGCAGCGACTACAGCAGCTGTAAATGTTAACAGTAAAATAAGACTGAGCCGCTTTCGTAAAGTTTCGAACAATTCTTTTAGACTAATGGTCTCTTCCATGGATGCCTCCTAAAATTTTAAACAATAAACGTATGATATTTTATATGTAGCAATCTATTATTCGTATTGCGTAATGACCATGGTGATTATACCATAGGTTTTATGAATTACTAAATGTAATTTATGTAAAATCTTATATGCTCTGAAAGATGGTTTAACAGCTAAAGTTTATTTTTCAAAGAGAATGTATGCTTATAATATTGAATATCATATATAGTGGAAACTTACCGTAATCCTTTTTAGCGCAAATTTATATCACGATGAATTAATTAATTTTTCAGTATAGCTATACCCAAAACGGAAATTATGAATTAAAATAAGACAAGGAGTCAGAGGCTGCTAGTACTCCTAACCTTGAAAACTTTCATTTTTATCATATCGCTTTTTACATTATTTTTCCACATTTTTTAAAAAGTTATATCGAAATTTGCAAATTTTAGGTAAAATAAGTAGTAAAGTGTCAAAATCTTGCACTAAATAAAATTATAATCGGTTTTTAAAGTAAATCAATTATTTTCTATTAATATTTCGACATATTTATTTTAGGAAATGATGGAGGTTAACATGGCACAGCGGATTTTAGTGATTCTTTCATTTATTGCCTTGATTGTAGTTACAATTGTGGGTGGAGTGTTTTGGAATGAAAAACAAGAACAAGTTGTAAATAATGCCGAGGCCGGTGTTATTGGGCATGGAAGCAAGTCAGGTGGCACCGTGAAAAAGTCTGACGCTCGGCGAACAGAAATTGAATCGATGACGGCAAATTTACCTAAAGGCGTTCAAAAAGCTTTTCTTACAGCCTATGATGACGGTAAAAAATTGGAGATTGCCTTTGTCGGTACGTCAGCTTTAGGAAAAGGGGCCGGTGGATGGAGTGATTTGGTCGAGAAACAATTGGAGACCGCTTACGGAACTTCATTCGTGGATGTTGTCACTTATCAATATGATGGCGGATCTTCAGGTTTCCTTACCAGTAGTTTAGCTGAAGAAATTGCGAGTGCTGGTTATGATATCGTCTTTTTGGAAGGTTTCACATTAGAAGATAATGGCGAGATCAGCATTGACCAATCTCTTGTAAATGTCGGTGCGATTGTTGATTTGTTGGTTAGCGCGAACCCTGATGTACAAATTATTTTGCAACCGCCACACCCAATTTATGCAGCCGTCAATTACCCGCGTCAAGTCGAGCAATTAAAAGCATTTGCCGAAGAGAAGGGTCTGCCTTATTTTGATCACTGGACAAATTGGCCGGATTATACGAGTGACGAGATTTTACAATACTTAACAGATGACAACATGCCGAGTGGGACCGGACATCAATTGTGGGCCGAGGCGATTATGAATTATTTTGTAGCCAAATAAGATTGTTATGGATTCGGCGATGTTTATTGACGGTATCGGCAGGGATCTAGAGGCAGCGAGAGGCAGTGAGAGGCAGCAAGAGGCAGCAAGAGGCAGTGAACTCGAACTAACTTTATAAGCACAATAGAGGGGAGAATCTGTTGTGCTTATTTTTGTTTCTGCTGTAAAGCTTTGAGTGTCTGCTTGTGTTTATGGGGCCACTGAAAAACAATTCGAATAAGTTCACTCACTCAATATATAGTAGGATAGACCACAAAGTTACATCTAAATATGGTGTTAAGCAAGTGATTTTAGCACTTCTTCAGTGGTCTCGTGTTTATTTGTGGTCATTCGACAGTTTTTTCAAACAATCGTTTGTTTGAAAACGTGTTGAAGTCTTGGCTTTTCTAGGGTTGGGGAAATTGGGCGTGCGTGATTCGACATTTTTTGGTTTCTATTTGTTCAACTACAAATTTTTGTTCAATTGCAAATTATGGATAGCCAATTCCGAAGTCATAGCTGGCTTACTTATCGTGGGTATGGGTTGGTCTTGTGATTGTTTGTTTTTGAGTGTATTCATTCGGGGGAGATATTTTCATGTTTTGTGTACGATTGTGAGGTGGTAAACAATTTCAATTGAGTTAAGACATATTCAGTCCATGAGGCTCTGGCTTGGTTCGATTCTATTGGACAGTTTTTGCTGGTGGACGTCTATTTTGTCCAATAGCGCCCGGCTATTGGACAATTTTTGCTGGTCGGCAGCCCATTTTGTCCACGAGAGCCGTTCTATTGGACAGTTTTTGCTAATTGGATGCCTTTTTTGTCCATGAGCGCCTCTCTATTGGACAATTTTTACTGGTTGGCTCCTCATTTTGTCCATGAGAGCCGTTCTATTGGACAGTTTTTACTGGTTGACTCCCAATTTTGTCCACGAGAGTCGTTCTATTGGACAGTTTCACTTGGTTGAGGCTCCATTTTGTCCGCGAGAGCCTCTCTATTGGACAGTTTCACTTGGTTGAGGCTCCATTTTGTCCACGAGAGCCGTTCTATTGGACAGTTTTTGCTGGTCGGCAGCCCATTTTGTCAATGATAGCCGTTCTATTGGACAGTTTTTGCAGATTGCCTCCTCATTTTGTCCATGAGAACCGTTCTATTGGACAGTTTCACTTGGTTGAGGCTCCATTTTGTCCACGAGAGCCGTTCTATTGGACAGTTTTTGCTGGTCGGCAGCCCATTTTGTCAATGATAGCCGTTCTATTGGACAGTTTTTGCAGATTGCCTCCTCATTTTGTCCATGAGAACCGTTCTATTGGACAGTTTCACTTGGTTGAGGCTCCATTTTGTCCACGAGAGCCGTTCTATTGGACAGTTTTTGCTGGTCGGCAGCCCATTTTGTCAATGATAGCCGTTCTATTGGACAGTTTCACTTGGTTGAGGCTCCATTTTGTCCGCGAGAGCCGCTCTATTGGACAGTTTTTGCAGATTGCCTCCTCATTTTGTCCATGAGCGCCTCTCTATTGGACAGTTTCACCTGGTTGAGGCTCCATTTTGTCCGCGAGAGCCGCTCTATTGGACAGTTTTTGCTGGTCGGCTCCTCATTTTGTCCACGAGAGCCGTTCTATTGGACAGTTTCACCTGGTTGAGGCTCCATTTTGTCCGCGAGAGCCGCTCTATTGGACAGTTTTTGCTGGTCGGCTCCTCATTTTGTCCACGAGAGCCGTTCTATTGGACAGTTTCACCTGGTTGAGGCTCCATTTTGTCCACGAGAGTCGTTCTATTGGACAGTTTCACTTGGTTAAGGCTCCATTTTGTCCATGAGAACCGTTCTATTGGACAATTTTTGCTGATTGCCTCCTCATTTTGTCCATGAGCGCCTCCCGGATCCTTTTTTATTGGACAGCTTATTTTCCTATAACTCAATTAGTGTTTTCTATTAAATTTCCCTAAAAGTCTTACTACGGAGTAACACGTACTTCCCGTTCGCACCTTACAAGAAAAACCTTTTTAAAAGTTTCGTATGGATTATTTTATAGTTTTGTTCTATAATAATTCTGAAAAAACAATTAAAAGGAAGTTGAACATGGAGTATAAGGTACGAACTGAGCCATTGGAATTGCAAGTAATGAGAATTCTTATTGCTCGTGCTGATCTAGCAGAAAGTGACAGACAATATTACAGGAATTTAGAAAAGGGGTATGAGGGGGAACTTTTTTTTGATTCTATTACTAGGCAACTCCAGAGCAACTGCCTCATTTTAAATGATTTGCTACTTGAAGCAAACCATTCTACGTTTCAGATTGATTCCTTAATTATTTTCCCTAATTCATTGCAGGTTTTTGATATTAAAAACAATGAGGGTGACCATTATTTTGAGGAGGACAAATTATTTATAAAACCAAATCTTGAAATTTCTAATCCCGTTGATCAAATAAAGAGGACAGAAAATCGTTTTCGCAGATGGGTGAAGGATCACGGATTTAGTTTCCCTATTGTTGTAAATATTGTGTTTGTTAATCCAAGGTTCACACTGTATCAAGCACCGATGAACATGCCATTTATTTTTCACTCTCAACTTGATCGATATTTTGAACAACTTGATAGCCATACAGGCAAGTTGACAAGTAAACACAAATTGTTGGCCGATCAATTAATTAACTCACAAGTTAGTAAAGAACCTTTCATAAAGCTCCCTACCTATGATTATGGGAATTTGAGGAAAGGTATAATCTGTGAAAAATGTAATAAGATTGCAGTCGCAGTGGATAGGGGAAAACATTGTCTTTGTCTCGATTGTGGGCATAAAGAATTAGTTGAAACTGCTGTCTTACGAAGTGTAGAAGAGATCAAGCTACTATTTCCGGATCGAAAAATCACGACAAATTTAGTACATGAGTGGTGTAAGGTAGTTCCGAGCAAAAAAAGAATCAACCGGATACTTGAGAAAAATCTTAAAAAATCCGGAAAGAATAAATGGGTTTATTTTGAATAACTATGATTGAGTCTTTAATCAAATTATTCACAGAAAATCAAAAACTTAGTTTAACTTTTGGTCTGCCAACCTTTTCGGGCTTTATCATGATGTACTAAAAAAGTGAGAAAAGAATCCTTTTCTGTGATCATTCATGATTGTGAGCCGTGATCATGATTTTTTTTTAAAAGTTAAATTTGCTACTTTAACGCAAAAAGCACTAGATTTCAATTGGAAAATTAATTTGGGTTGAGTCAAGCTATTCGTAATAAGTCCATGCCAACAATTATAGTATTATTGACCGTGAATAACATCTTGGTATGGTATTTAGTTAGATTATTTTACACTTTTTCAATGGCCTCTCCATTTGCTTAAGCAGTTTTAAATTTAGGTATTCTGTGATATTCTGTTACATAGGGGTACTCTTTTCTTGGTTTTGATTCTTATCATTCTACCAAGGAGTATCCTTTTTTTAGTGAAATTTGCTTTCTATCTTAGCGTGCTACCTCTTAGTTCTCGTATTTGGAGTTGACAGAAAATGAAAGACAAAATTTCAATCTGGTCAATACCGTTGAACCCGATTGGATACGTTATACGAGGTGGATTGGTTGGAATTTTGGCAGGATACGTTGTTAGTATTTTTCGCCTGTCCATTCAACAATCAATTAATTATGTCAAGACTTTTTTTGAACGTACCCATGAACATCCTGCTTTGTTCTTTTATGCAATCATCTGTATCATTTTGGCAACCCTTTTCCTCAGCTGGTTATTGAGGAGCGAGCCGAATATTAAAGGCAGCGGTATTCCTCAAGTGAAAGGACAAATTCAAGGAGTCATTGAACTAAACTGGAAATCAGTTCTATGGAAAAAGTTTGTTGGTGGGATCCTCTCCATCGGTTCCGGTGCATTTCTTGGTCGGGAAGGTCCTTCGATTCAATTAGGGGCTACAGTCGGACAAGGTGTCAATGAATATACACATGGAAATAAAACGGATGAAAAAATTTTGATTACAAGTGGTGCCAGTGCCGGTCTTTCTGCTGCATTTAACGCTCCGGTAGCCGGACTGTTATTCGGATTAGAAGAGATTCATCATCATTTCAGCTCGACCTTACTGGTCACATGTTTTGCCGCTTCGATTACGTCAAACTTTGTCTCCTTAAATATTTTTGGCATGACGCCTGTTCTCTATTTAGGGGAACTACCAACTTTCCCACTACAAAGTTATCTCTGGCTCATTGCCTTAGGGGGACTCTTGGCGGTTTTCGGCTATCTATATCAAAAAGTGTTGTTCCATATATCGGAATGGTATCAACATATTCGATTTCTTCCAAACCATATGTACGGACTTATCCCGTTTCTATTAATCATCCCAATTGGGTACTTTGTTCCTGATCTTTTAGGCGGCGGTGCTGAAGTCATTATAGGGCTCAGTCATACGTATTTTTCTTTAGGAATGTTGGCGCTAATCTTGGTTTTGCGCTTTGTTTTTTCCATGATTTCCTATGGAAGTGGTCTGCCAGGGGGAATTTTTCTTCCTTTACTAACGATTGGTGCTTCCTTGGGTGCATTATTTGGTCAATTGATTCACATATATTTCGGAGTGGACGATGAACTAATCCGTTGTTTTATCGTCTATGCAATGGCCGGCTATTTTACTGCAATCTGCAAAGCTCCATTAACCGGAATCATATTAGTTTCGGAAATGGTAGGAAATTTAGAAGTATTAATGCCTATTGCAATCGTTTCTCTCTCTGCCTATGTGTTTGCCGATATGATGGGCGTCATTCCTGTTTATGATGGCCTTCTCCAAAAATTATTAGGCGGACAGATTGGTCATAAGAAAGGTCGCTATACAACTTTTGTTTACCCGGTCGCAGTGACGAATACTTCGCTAGTCGGTAAAAGGGTAAAAGATTGCCCTTGGCCAAGTGAAACCCTTTTAGTTCTGATTAAACGAGGTGAACAAGAAATTGTTCCACATGGTGATACCGTGATTTATGCCGGAGACTTTTTATTTATTTCAGCAGATGTCGGTCTGGAAAGTACCTACCGAAAACAACTAGATGGAAGATAACGCAGAATGGATAAGCAACTTTAGGTTTTGCGAGCGAATGTATAAACAAACAAAAAAATACGTAATGAATTTGACGTCGCAGCCGGACACAAAAAGGGGAGAGTGTACAAATTTACAAATTTCGACATTCTTTTAATCTAATGGCTAAAATGAATTGTCATCCTATCTTGAAAGATGAGGCTATTTCTACCCACTTATCCTTTAATTAATTGCTTACGGACACACAGGATTCAAGTGTTCAAATATTAACATCTAATTAGATTATGATTTAACCAACCGTGAGAGGCGTTCTCGTGGACAGTTCTCGATGGTTGACTCACGGTTT
This sequence comes from Caldibacillus sp. 210928-DFI.2.18, assembly GCF_020554505.1. Classification (NCBI taxonomy): domain Bacteria; kingdom Bacillati; phylum Bacillota; class Bacilli; order Caryophanales; family Bacillaceae; genus Caldibacillus; species Caldibacillus sp. 210928-DFI.2.18. The sequence continues at coordinate 383 of NZ_JAJCHL010000043.1, read as the reverse complement.
TGTCCATGAGAGGCGTTCTATTGGACAGTTTTTGCTGATTGCCTCCTGATTTTGTCCATGATAGCCGTTCTATTGGACAATTTTTGCTGATAGACTCCCCATTTTGTCCGCGAGAGGCGCTCTATTGGACAATTTTTGCTGATTGACTTCTTATTTTGTCCACGAGAACCGTTCTATTGGACAGTTTTTACTAATTGACCCCTGATTTTGTCCACGAGAACCGCTCTATTGGACAATTTTTCCTGATTGACTCCTGATTTTGTCCATGAGAACCCTTCTATTGGACAATTTTTCCTGATTGACTCCTCATTTTGTCCATGAGAACCCTTCTATTGGACAATTTTTGCTGATTGACTTCTTATTTTGTCCACGAGAACCGTTCT